>NZ_CP016201.1:1465244-1508747 GCF_001683335.1 Selenomonas sp. oral taxon 126 | reverse complement strand
GGATAGGCTCGTTTGAACTCAAGTCTCTTGAATGCTCTCTCGGATTTAATGGCTACCTGCTCTCCCAGTTTGCCCAACCGCATCGCTTCACTGAGTTTGTCAAGACTGATGCGATTCCGCAGGAAGTCCGTTGCATACTGGAAATATGAATCGTCGGCGCGATAGCCGACAATGACATCTGCCCGTGAAAGATCAACGGCGAAGTTCTGAATCAGGTAGTCCCGTGCCTCTTTACTGTCATCGTCCAAATTGTTCGGCTGCCGATGCTCGAGCAGTGTGCCGATCCAGTTGAGTGTGTGATACTGCTCTGAGTTCAGGTTGACTATGTTCAGGCCGTCCATTTTGAGGATATAGCCCGAAACAACACCGGTTTTTCCGTATTGGCAAGACCATTCTTTTGCCAGATCCATCTCCTCGGTGCAATAAAAGCACTTGCCGAAATCGTTTGCCGCGCGACATTTCGAGAGCTGTGGCCAGCCGACGGCATCCAGCGAGCCATGAAAGAGGGCGATCTTCCGCTGCGAAAGCTGCTCCGGCAGGAACGCATCGTGAAGATAATGTGCGCTCAGATAGGTGCGTGTCCCCTCTGAGATGCTTCCCCTGTCATAGGCTTGTTCGATACATTGCTGCAGGTCGTTTTGTGCCTGTGGGATCAGAACCGCCTGTGACGTGGATTCGAGCACGGCTATTTGCTTTTGTATCTCCTGTGGCATTTGCTCTGCCGCATAGACATCCTGTAAATTCTCGTGGGACATCATATACCTCTCAGCCTTTATCTTCTCATGACATTATACCACATTATCTCCGAGAAAAGCGGCTTTTGACACCATCAAAAAGCGTGTCGATTTTCCTTTCCAGGTGAGGATTTTCCTGCGTGAAGATCGCAGTGTAATCCTTTTCCTTATCCTTCTTGGCAAGGGATGCAATAAAAAAGAGCAGAAAACCTTTGCTCTAAAAGGTTTTCTGCTCTTTCGTCTCTCATACGAGCTCGATGATGGCCATCGGGGCGGCGTCGCCGCGACGGGGGCCGAGCTTCAAGATGCGGGTGTAGCCGCTCTTCTTATCCGTGTATTTCTCTGCGATTTCGCCGAAGAGCTTGCGCACGACATCCTCTTCTGCCAGAGCTGCGATAGCCTGACGGCGCGCACTGAGGTCGCCGCGCTTGGCGAGCGTGATGAGACCATCGGCGAGAGAGCGGAGCTCCTTTGCCTTTGCCTCGGTCGTCTCAATGCGTCCATACTTGAAGAAGGATGTGAGGATGCTCCTGAGGAGAGCCTTGCGGGCCGCGGAATTGCGTCCGAGCTTTCTCATGTGTTTCCCACTCCTATCGTTATTCGTTTTCCTGTCTCAAGGAGAGTCCAAGCTCCTCAAGTTTTTTCTTCACTTCATCCAGAGATTTTCGCCCGAGATTGCGTACCTTCATCATGTCATCCTCGGTCTTCTGCGCGAGATCGGCAACGGTGTTGATGCCGGCGCGCTTAAGGCAGTTGAAGGAACGGACGGAAAGATCCAGATCGTCGATGGTCATCTCGAGCACCTTTGCGCTGTCGTCGACCTCTTCGGGCGGGAAGTTCGGGACTTCCTCCTCCTCCTCGATGACCGTGCCGTCCATGTTCTGGAACAGACGCAGGTGCATGACGAGGATGGCAGCCGCCTTGCTCACGGCTTCCTCCGGACGGATGGAGCCGTTCGTCCACACGTCGAGGATGAGGCGGTCGTAGTCGGTGACGTTGCCGACGCGCGTGTCCTCTACCGTGTAGTTGACGCGCTGGACGGGGGAGAAGATGGAGTCGATGGGGATGACGCCGATGCTGTCGTCCGCCTTCTTGTTCTTGTCCGCCGCCACATAGCCGCGCCCGCGCTCGACGGTCATCTCGATCTTGAGCTTGCCCGTCGCATTCAGCGTTGCAATGTGAAGATCGGGGTTCAGGATCTCGATGTCGCTGCCGCATTCGATGTCGGCTGCAGTGACCTCGCGCTCCCCCTCCGCCTCGATGCGGATGGTATGCGGCTCGCTCCCCTGCATTCGAATGCAGAGCTGCTTGAGTGCCAGTACGATGCTCGTCACATCATCCCGTACGCCCGGGATTGTGGAGAACTCGTGCAGCACGCCGTCGATTTGGATGGAGGTGACCGCCGCTCCATCCAGTGAGGAGAGCAGCATACGCCGCAGACTGTTGCCGAACGTCGTGCCGTAGCCCGGCTCGAGTGGCTCGCAGACGAAACGCCCGTAGCGTCCGTCCTCGCTGATCTCTGCGATCTCGATTTTCGGTTTCTCGATATCTGTCATCTATGTGCCTCCTCCATAATAAACGCGTAATGCAGACACATTCACATTCATTATTTGGAGTAGAGTTCGACGATGGCCTGTTCATTGACCGGAACGTCGATTTCCTCACGATGGGGGAAACGTGTGACCGTGCCCGTCAGGTTTGCCTGATCGGCGGTCAGCCATGCAGGTGCGGAAAGGGCATTGCTGCTCTCCTTCAGCTCCTTGAAGAACGCGCTCGCGCGGCTCTTCTCGGCGACCTCAATCACGTCGCCCTCGCGGACGAGTGCGGAGGGGATGTCAACGCGCTTGCCGTTCACGGTGAAATGACCGTGACGGACGAGCTGACGTGCCTGACGGCGCGTGTTGGCAAGCCCGAGGCGGAAGACGACGTTGTCGAGACGGCGCTCGAGGAGGCTCAGCAGGTTCTCACCTGTGACGCCCGACATCTTCTTCGCCTTGTCATAGTAGCCGCGGAACTGACGCTCAAGGACACCATAGATGAACTTTGCCTTCTGCTTTTCCTTGAGCTGGAGTCCGTACTCCGAGACCTTGCGATTCGTGCGGCGCAGCTGACGCGTCGACTGACGCGAGCGGCCGAGGGTCGCAGGCTCGAGTCCGAGTGCGCGGCAGCGCTTGAGGACTGGTACTCTATCGATTGCCATGTTGTTTCATGCACCTCCTGTTAGACGCGGCGACGCTTCGGCGGACGGCATCCGTTGTGCGGGATGGGAGTCACGTCTTTGATCATATTGACTTCGAGACCCGTAGCCTGCAGCGAGCGGATTGCTGCCTCACGGCCTGCACCAGGACCCTTGACATAGACTTCGACGGACTTCAGGCCGTGCTCCATCGCAGCCTTTGCAGCCGTCTCTGCAGCCATCTGTGCTGCAAACGGCGTGCTCTTGCGCGAGCCACGGAAGCCGAGACCGCCGGCGCTCGCCCACGAGAGGGCATTGCCGCTCTTATCGGTGAGCGTGACGATCGTGTTGTTGAATGTCGAGCTGATGTGTGCAACGCCCGACTCTATGTTCTTGCGAACTTTTTTCTTGGAACGTGTTGTTTTCTTAACAGCCACCTCTACGAGCCTCCTTTACTTTTTCTTGCCTGCAACGGCCTTCTTCGGGCCCTTGCGCGTGCGCGCATTGTTCTTCGTGTTCTGTCCGCGGACAGGCAGGCCGAGACGGTGGCGGCGGCCACGGTAGCAGCCGATATCAACGAGACGCTTGATGTTCATCTGAATTTCGCGGCGAAGGTCGCCCTCCACCACGGCGTTCTTGTCGATGGCATCACGAAGTCTGACGACTTCATCCTCCGTGAGGTCGCGCGTACGGGTATCGGGATTGACGTTTGCGATCGCGAGCAGCTTCTTCGCGGTCGTCAGGCCAATCCCGTAGATGTACGTCAGGGAAATCTCAATTCTCTTATCACGGGGCAAATCTACACCGGCAATACGTGCCATAAGTGCACCTCCTTTTATCCTTGTCTTTGTTTATGCTTGGGGTTCTCGCAAATGACCATGACACGGCCCTTGCGCTTGATGATCTTGCATTTCTCGCAGATTTTCTTGACAGACGGTCTTACCTTCACTGCGCTTGCCTCCTTCCGTCTCCTTACATTCAAGGTTCAAGTCGATCTTTTCTATTCTAGCACAGAAAATCCCGTCTGGCTAGTATTTTCAGGACTATTTGAAGCGATATGTAATACGTCCACGAGTCAGATCGTACGGGGTGAGTTCGATGGTTACCTTGTCGCCCGGCAGAATACGGATGAAGTTCATGCGTATCTTTCCGGATACATGAGCGAGGACGACGTGTCCATTCTCAAGTTCGACCTGGAACATCGCATTGGGAAGCTTCTCGACGACTCTTCCCTCTACCTCGATGACATCCTGTTTTGACATACTTCCCTTTCGCTCCTTTTACGCCTCAAGGACGGCGGCGAGATCCGCCTCGACCTTTGCGATGTCCTGTCTGCCGTCGATCTCCTTGTAGACGCCCGCCTTCGTGTAGTAGTCGATGAGGGGGCGCGTGGAGGATTCATAGACGGAAAGACGGCTCTTCATGGTCTCTTCGCTGTCGTCGGCACGCTGATAGGTCGTACCGCCGCAGTCATCGCAGACACCCTCAACCTTGGTCGGGTTGAACTTCACGTGGAAGGAATGTCCGCAACTCTTGCAGATACGGCGTCCAACGGCACGCTCGATGAGATCGGCGGCGGGGACGTTGATGTTGAGGACGCCCGTGAGCGTCAGCCCGTTGTCTGCAAGGATTTCATTGAGTGCATCCGCCTGCTCGACCGTGCGCGGGAATCCATCGAGGATGAATCCCTTCTTGCAGTCGTCTTTGCTGAGACGCTCGCGCACAATGCCGATCGTCACCTCGTCGGGGACGAGCTTGCCCGCGTCCATGTAGGACTTTGCCTCTTTGCCGAGCGGCGTGCCCTCTTTCACGGCTTCACGAAACATATCGCCCGTGGAGATATGCAGGATACCGTATCGCTTTACGAGGTTTGCCGCCTGCGTGCCCTTGCCGGCACCCGGGGGCCCCATCAAAATGATGTGCATTGCTCAATCTCCTTACGTTATTTCATAAAGCCTTCGTAGTGGCGCATGACGACCATCGACTCGATCTGCTTCATGGTCTGCAGCGCAACGCCGACGACGATGAGCAGCGCCGTGCCGCCGAAGTACACGCCCTGAATGTTCGTCGCACCTGCCACCATGTTTGGCAGCACCGCGATGAATGCGAGGAAGAATGCCCCCGCAAGCGTGATGCGCGTGAGTACATAGTCAAGATAATCCGCCGTCGCCTGTCCGGGACGAAGCCCCGGCACGAATCCGCCGTATTTCTTGAGATTGTCTGCCATATCCGGAATCTTCACTGTCACCGACGTATAGAAGTAGGTGAAGAAGATAATCATCAGGACGTACAGCGTAGTCTGGAGTGGTTTGCCCCACTCGAGGTACGCCGCCGCTGTCTTGACCCACGGAATGTCGATGAACTGTGCAACCGTAATCGGGAACATAAGCACCGACGAGGCGAAGATGATCGGGATAACGCCCGCCTGATTGACCTTGAACGGAATGTGACTCGAGTGCCCGCTGCCCACGCGCCCGCCGACGAGACGCTTTGCATACGTGATCGGGACGCGGCGGAATCCCGTCTCGATGTGAATGACGAAGACGATCATCGCGAGTGCGATGACGCCAAACGCGAATACGCTGAAATAGCTGATCGTACCCGCCTTGACATAGGCGTAGATTGTGCCGATGTTCTTCGGCAGAGCCGCGACGATACCGGCAAAGATAATCAGAGAGATTCCATTGCCGACACCGTTTGCCGTGATCTGTTCGCCCAGCCACATCAGGAACACTGTCCCCGCTGTGAGCGTGATGGCAATGATGAGGATGTTCACGGGACTCGGGTTGAGGATCGCACTTTTGAGACCGATGGACATACCGATCGCCTGAAAGAATGCGAGTCCCACCGTAAGATACCGCGTGACCTTCGTTGTCTTCTTGTGCCCCTCTGCGCCTTCCTTTGACCACTGCTCAAGCGTCGGTACAACGACGTTGAGCAGCTGCATGATGATGGCTGCGTTGATGTAGGGCGTAATGCTCATCGCAAAGACGGAGAATTTACTGAACGCACCACCCGAGAAGAGGTCGAGCAGTCCGAACAGGGTTCCCTGTGCAAAGAGCTGCTCGATCGCCGTTGGATCGACGCCGGGCACGGGAATGTGTGTCCCCATGCGGAACACGGCGAACATGATGAGGGTGAATACGATCTTCTGTCGAAGTTCCGGGATCTGGAAGATGTTTCCAAGGGCTTGGAGCACCTTAGATCACCTCGACTTTGCCGCCTGCCGCTGCGATTTTCTCTGCCGCGCCCTGCGTAAAGCCCTGTGCGCGAACGGTGAGGTTCTTCGCCGTAAGCTCGCCGTCGCCGAGGATGCGGATGCCGTCACGGACATTCTTGAGGATGCCTGCCTCGATGAGTGCAACGGGATCAACCGTTGCGCCATCCTCGAAGCAGTTCAGGCTGCCAACGTTCACCTCGGCAAAGGTCTTTGCCCAAACGTTCTTAAAGCCACGCTTTGGGAGACGACGGTAGAGAGGCATCTGACCGCCCTCAAAGCCGCTGCGGACACCGCCGCCGGCGCGGGACTTCTGTCCCTTCATGCCACGCGTCGAGGTCTTGCCCATGCCGGAGCCGATGCCGCGGCCAACACGCTTACGCGTGGCACGCGAGCCCTCAGCGGGCTGTAATTCATGCAGTTTCATAGATGTTTGCCTCCCCTCTTCAGTCTGCAATCTCTTCCACCGTGATGAGGTGGGAGACCTTGTGAAGCTGCCCACGCACGGCGGGCGTGTCGGGAAGCTCGGTAACGGAGTTGCGCTTACGCAGTCCGAGCGATTTCACAGTCTTGCGCTGCGTCTCAGGACGACCGATCAAGCTGCGTGTCAGCGTTACTCTGACTTTTGCCATGTTCGTTCCTCCTTATCAGCCAAAAATCTCGCGCACGGTCTTGCCGCGCAGTGCTGCCACATCGGCGGGGTTCTTGAGGCCGATGAGCCCTTCCATCGTCGCGCGAACCATGTTGTTCGGGTTGGACGTGCCGAGCGACTTCGTGAGGATGTCACGCACGCCCGCGAGCTCGAGCACCGCACGCGCAGGGCCGCCGGCAATGACACCGGTACCTTTGGCAGCGGGCTTCAGAAGCACGCGGCCGGCACCGAAGATGCCCGTGATCTCATGCGGGATCGTGCGCTCGTCGCGCAGCGGAACCTCGATCAGGCTCTTCTTTGCGTCCTCGACACCCTTGCGGATTGCCTCGGGCACCTCAGCAGCCTTGCCGAGACCGAAACCGACCTTGCCCTTCTTGTTGCCAACGACAACAAGTGCGCTGAAGGAGGAGCGTCGGCCGCCCTTGACAACCTTCGATACGCGGTTGATGAATACGACACGCTCTTCGAACTCCGGCGTCTCGTTTTCGTTGTTATGTCTAGCCATGCTTTCCCTCCTTTAGAATTTCAGACCCGCTTCGCGTGCCGCCTCAGCGAGAGCAGCGACGCGGCCATGGTAGATGTAGCCGCCGCGGTCAAAGACGACCTCGGTGATGCCCTTTTCGAGGGCTTTCTTCGCAACAGCAGCGCCGATTGCCTTTGCTGCCTCGACGTTGCCGCCGTACTGGGAGAAGTCCTTGTCCTTGGAGCTCGCGGAGACGAGCGTCACGCCCTTTTCATCGTCAATGATCTGTGCGTAGATGTTCTTGAGGCTGCGGAATACATTGAGGCGCGGACGAGCCGCCGTACCTGCAATGTGATTGCGCACGCGCAGATGGCGCTTCTGACGCGCCTTATTCTTATCCTGCTTGATAAGCACAGTGTGTCACTCCTCTCCTTCTTATTTCTTGCCCTTCGCGCCGGCTTTGCCTTCCTTGCGGCGGACATGCTCTCCGGCGTACTTGATACCCTTGCCCTTGTATGGCTCCGGCTCACGATGTGCGCGGATCTCTGCTGCTACCTGGCCGACGTCTTCCTTGTTGATGCCGGAGATCGTGATGACCGTAGCAGAGGGGCACTCAAACGTGATGCCCTCGGGCGGCTCAACGACAACGGGATGCGAGAAGCCGAGCGAAAGATTGATGTTCTTGCCCTGCTTTGCCGCACGATAGCCGACGCCGCTGATCTCAAGGGTCTTCGTGAAGCCCTCCGACACGCCGACCACCATGTTGTTGATGAGCGTGCGGGAAAGGCCGTGGAGCGACCTGTGCATTTTATCGTCCGAAGGACGGGTGACGGTAACGACACCTTCCTCGACGGTTATTTTCATATCCGGATGGATCTCGCGCGAAAGCTCGCCCTTCGGGCCCTTCACTTTCACGAGATTATCCGCACCGACCGTGACGGTAACGCCAGACGGAATGTGAATCGGTGCTCTTCCAATTCTTGACATTGTTACACCTCCTGCCTGTGCATTACCATACGAATGCGAGAACTTCGCCGCCGAGCCCCGCCTTGCGGGCATCCTTGTCGCTCATGATCCCCTTTGAGGTGGAGATCACGGAGATCCCAAGGCCGCCGTAGACACGCGGGAGCGCATCGTGCTTTGCATACTGACGAAGTCCGGGCTTGGAAACGCGCTTCAGGCCGGAGATAACGTGCTCACGCTTGGCTCCATACTTCAGCGTGACGGTGAGAACGCCCTGCTTGCCGTCCTCCTGGAAGGAGTAGTCCTTGATGAAGCCTTCCTTTTTCAAGACTTCGGCGATTGCCGTCTTGACCTTCGACCCGGGGATCGCCACGCTCTCGTGGTAGACCGAGTTCGCGTTGCGGATGCGGGTCAGCATATCTGCAATAGGATCAGTCATTGCCATGAATCGATATCCTCCTTTGTTTTGATTACCAGCTTGCCTTCGTTACACCAGGGATGGCGCCCTTGTAACTCTGCTCACGGAAGCAGATACGGCACATATCGAATTTGCGGATGTAGCCGTGCGGACGTCCGCAGATCTTGCAGCGGTTGTACTTGCGTGTCGAGAACTTGGGCTCTTTGCTCCACTTCTCAATCATTGCCTTCTTTGCCACAGTTGTTCCTCCTAGCCCGTTACGCGCGGAACGGCATACCCATGAGACGGAGGAGCTCTTTTGCCTCTTCGTCCGTATGCGCGCTCGTAACGATGACGATGTTCATGCCGCGAATCTTGTCGATCTTGTCGTAGTCAATCTCGGGGAAGATGAGCTGCTCACGCAGACCAACGGCATAGTTGCCGCGGCCGTCGAAAGCCTTCTCGCTGACCCCGCGGAAATCGCGGACGCGCGGAAGTGCGACATTCATGAACTTGTCGAGGAACTGGTACATACGCGTGCCGCGCAGCGTGACCTTGCAGCCGATCGGCATGCCCTCGCGGAGCTTCCACGCAGCGAGCGACTTCTTCGCACGCGTGAGCTGGGGCTTCTGACCTGCGATGGCGGTGAGATCCGTCACAGCGGCATCAAGTGCCTTCGGGTTGCCGACAGCCTCGCCGACGCCCATGTTGATGATGACCTTCTCCACCTTCGGGAGCTGCATGACGTTCTTATAGCCGAACTTCTCCGTCAGAGCGGGCACAACTTCCTTCTGATACTTTTCTTTGAGTCTATCCACTTTGCGTATTCCTCCTTTCCGCTAAAGATTACTGCTCGATGGGCTCGCCGCACTTCTTGCAGGCGCGCACCTTGCGCTCACCGATGATGCGGTGCGCAACGCGCGTCGCCTTGCCGCACGCGGGGCAGACAAGCTGCACCTTCGATGCGAACAGCGGTGCCTCCTTCGTGATGATACCGCCCTGCGGTGCGCTCTGGCTCGGCTTCGTGTGACGCTTCACCTTGTTCACGCCCTCAACGATGACCTTGCCCTTCTTCGGCTGAGCCTCGATGACCTTGCCCTGCTTGCCCTTATCCTTACCGGAAAGAACGACGACCGTATCGCCCTTCTTGACGTTCAGTTTTGCCAGCGACAAAATAACACCTCCTCCTTAAAGAACTTCGGGCGCGAGCGAGACGATCTTCATGAAATCCTTCTCGCGCAGCTCGCGTGCGACAGGTCCGAAAATACGTGTGCCGCGCGGCGTGTGGTCATCCTTGATGATGACGGCTGCATTCTCGTCGAAACGGATGTAGGAACCGTCCGGACGGCGCAGCCCCTTGACGCTGCGGACGACGACTGCCTTCACGACATCGCCCTTCTTCACCGTGCCGCCCGGCGCTGCCGCCTTGACAGAGGCGACGATGATGTCGCCGATGTTGGCATACTTGCGGTACGAGCCGCCCAGTACGCGAATGCAGAGGATTTCCTTCGCTCCTGTGTTATCGCCGACATTCAGGATTGTTTCCTGCTGTATCATTGATCCTCTTCCTCCTTACTTCGCGCGCTCGACGACTTCGACCACGCGCCAGCGCTTCGTCTTCGAGAGCGGACGCGTCTCCATGATGGATACGCGGTCGCCGACGTGTGCGTCGTTCTTCTCGTCATGCGCGTGGAACTTCACCGTCTTCTTAACCGGCTTCTTATACATCTTGTGCTGCTCGAGCTCCTCGACAGCAACGACAACAGTCTTGTCCATCTTGTCGGAGACGACCTTGCCGATTCTCACTTTGCGTACGTTTCTATCGCTCATTCTTGTATGAGCCTCCTTCCTGCGTATCAGTATCTCCGCATTGAGCGAAGCTGTCAGATTACTTCGTCAGAACCGTCTTGGGCGCGTTTTCCTGCTCGCGCTGGATGGTCTTGATGCGGGCAATCGTCTTCTTTACGTCCTTGATACGCATCGGGTTGTCGAGCTGTCCGGTGGCGTGCTGAAAACGGAGGCCAAAGAGCTCCTCTTTGAGCGACGCAAGTTTTTCCTTGAGCTCGTCGGCGCTCAGGCCGCGGATCTCATCAACCTTCATTCACTTCACCGCCCTCTAATTCTTCGCGTACGACGAACTTCGTCTTGATCGGGAGCTTGTGTCCCGCGAGACGCATCGCCTCTGCCGCAACGTCACGTGCCACGCCGTCCATCTCGAAGAGGACACGACCCGGCTTTACGACGGCTACCCAGTACTCGGGCGAGCCCTTGCCGGAGCCCATGCGGGTCTCCGCCGGCTTCGCCGTGACCGGCTTGTCCGGGAAAATCTTGATCCAGACCTTGCCGCCGCGCTTGATGTAACGCGTCATCGCGATACGCGCAGCCTCGATCTGGCGGTTCGTGATCCAAGCCGGCTCCAGAGCAACGAGACCGTACTGTCCGTGGCTGACCGTGTTGCCGCGCTGTGCCTTACCCTTCATGCGCCCGCGGAATTGCTTGCGGTACTTAACACGCTTTGGGAGTAACATTACGCCTCGCTCCTTTCCTTATTGTTCTTCGGCGCCTGCTTCTTGTCGGGGAGAACCTCGCCCTTAAAGATCCAGACCTTGATGCCGATGCGGCCGTACGTCGTATGCGCCTCAGCCGTGCCGTAGTCGATGTCTGCACGCAGTGTGTGCAGGGGGATGCTGCCCTCGCGATAGGACTCGCGGCGTGCAATCTCCGCACCGCCAAGACGACCGCTGACCGCGATCTTGATGCCCTTCGCGCCGAGACGCATCGTACGGCCAACCGCCTGCTTCATCGCACGGCGGAAAGCAATGCGGCGCTCAAGCTGTGCCGCAATGTTCTCGGCGACGAGCGTCGCGTCGAGATCCGGCTGCTTGATCTCTGCAATATTGATGTCAACGCGCTTATCCGTCAGCCCCTTGAGGCCTTCCTTGATCTGCTCGATGCCCGAGCCGCCGCGTCCGATGACCATGCCCGGCTTTGCCGTATGGATCGTGAGCTTCAGGCGGTTCTTGCTGCGCTCCGTCTCCACGCGGGGAACACCTGCGGTCTGGAGGCTCTTCTTGAGGTAATCGCGAATCTTGATGTCCTCATGCAGATTCTGCGCGAAATCCTTGTCTGCATACCAGCGGGCATCCCAATCCTTGACGATGCCAAGGCGAATGCCATGGGGATTTACTTTCTGACCCAAACTGTTTCCCTCCCTATTACTTTTCGTTTACGGCAACCGTGATGTGGGACGTGTGCTTCAAAATCTTGAACGCCTGTCCGCGCGAACGCGGATGAATGCGCTTCAAGGTCGGTCCCTGGTCAACGAAAGCTGAGGAAATGAACAGTCGATCCACATCCATGTCGAAGTTGTTCTCCGCGTTTGCAACAGCAGAGCGGAGCACCTTCTCCACGGCGTCCGCGCCGACTTTCGGCGTGAACTTCAGGATCGCGAGAGCGTCAGCAACGCTCTTGCCGCGTACGAGGTTCATCACAATGCGAACCTTGCGCGGTGCGATACGGATGTATTTGGCGGTAGCCTTTACTTCCTGTGCCACGAATCGTCCTCCTCTCTATCAGCGCAGCGAGGTCTTGCGCTCTTCGCCCGCGTGACCCTTGAATGTACGTGTCGGCGCAAACTCGCCGAGCTTATGTCCGACCATATCCTCCGTGACGTACACGGGGACGTGCTTGCGTCCGTCATGGACGGCAATCGTGTGCCCTACGAAATCCGGGAAGATCGTCGAGCTGCGCGACCATGTGCGCACAACCTTCTTCTCGTTCTTCTCGTTGAGCGCATCGATTTTCTTCATCAGGCTCTCTGCGACGAAAGGCCCTTTCTTAATCGATCTTGACAAAGTTTTTCCTCCTTTCGCCGAACACTGTGCGGTTCGGCGATGGTTCTATCTGCAAGTTACGATGCTATACCGCTTTACTTGGGCGGTGCTCAGATTGGAGCAAATTTTTCGTTCTGTCAAGGCAGCAAACCGGACGCATAGATTATGCTATGTGGAGGATTTGCTGTCCGCAGACAGGGCGGAAAAGATGCCCAAGATGGGTGCCGCCCTCATGAGCCGTTTATTACTTCCTACGGTGCACAATGAGACGATTCGACGCCTTCTTCTTGCGGCGCGTCTTCTTGCCCATCGCAATCTTGCCCCACTTCGTCATCGGGCTCTTGCGTCCGACCGGCGAACGACCCTCGCCGCCGCCATGCGGATGGTCATTCGGGTTCATCGCAATACCGCGCGTCTCCGGACGGCGTCCGAGCCAGCGGCTGCGGCCTGCCTTGCCGATGGTGATGTTCTCATGCTCGAGGTTGCCGACCTGACCGATCGTCGCACGGCAGTTGATATGCACGCGGCGAATCTCGCCCGACGGCATGCGCAGGAGTGCGTAGTCGCCTTCCTTTGCCATGAGCTGTGCGGACGTGCCCGCGCTGCGGACGAGCTGTGCGCCCTTGCCGATCTTCAGCTCGACGGCATGGATGACCGTACCGAGCGGGATATTCTTCAGCGGAAGCGCGTTGCCCGGCTTGATATCAGCCTCAGCACCCGACTCCACGACATCGCCGACCTTCAGGCCGTTCGGTGCGAGGATGTAGCGCTTCTCGCCATCTGCGTAGTTCAGGAGCGCAATGCGTGCGCTGCGGTTCGGATCGTACTCGATCGTTGCGACGCGGGCGGGGATGCCGTCCTTCGTACGCTTGAAGTCGATGATGCGATAGAGCCGCTTGTGACCGCCGCCGCGATGACGCACGGTCAGTTTGCCCTGCTGGTTGCGTCCACCCGTCTTCGTCAGGCGAACGGTGAGGGACTTCTCCGGCTTGTCCGTTGTGATCTCATCGAAGGAAGAGACCGTCATGAAGCGTCTGCCGGCAGAATACGGCTTAAAACTCTTTACTGCCACGTTCGTACCTCCCTTTCGTCTCAGCCTTCAAAGAACTCGATGGTCTCGCCCGGCGCGAGTTTCACGATGGCCTTCTTGTAGTCCGGGCGCTTGCCCTGCGTGCGACCCATGCGCTTTGTCTTGCCGATGACGTTGACCGTGTTGACCTTTGCGACCTTCACCTTGAAGATCTCCGAGACCGCCTTTGCAATCTCGATCTTGTTCGCAGCCTTCGCAACGACGAAGACGTATTTGCCCTCAGCCATGAGCTGCGTCGTCCGCTCCGTGATGAGCGGGCGTACGAGAATATCACGTGCTTCCATTATGCGAATACCTCCTCGATACGGGTGATGGCATCCTTCGTAATGAAGAGCTTGTCGTGATGGAGAATGTCATAGACATTGATTCCACGTGCCGAGATGGCTTTTACACCCGGAATATTGCTGGTGGAACGCTCCACATTCACGGCTTCGTCCGCCGTGATGAAGAGGCTCTTTGCATCTACACCGAAATCGCTCAGGAGCTTCACCGCTGCCTTCGTCTTCGGCGCCTCGAAATCGAGCTGGTCGAGGACGATGAAATCGCCCGTGCGCACCTTGTCCGAGAGCGCACACTTGAGGGCAAGACGGCGCTGCTTGCGCGGCATCGTAAAGCCGTACTTGCGCGGGTGCGGCCCAAAGACCGTGCCGCCGCCAACCCACAGCGGGCTGCGCGTCGAACCTGCGCGGGCACGACCCGTGCCCTTCTGGCGCCAGGGCTTGCGTCCGCCGCCGCGCACGAGACCGCGCGTCTTCGTGGCATGTGTGCCGAGACGCTGCGATGCGAGCTGGAGGACAACCGCCTGATGAAGGAGGCCGGCATTCATTTCGACATTGAAGAACTCGTCGTTCAGGCTGATCTCGCCAACCTGGTTGTGCGACATATCATATACTGCTACATTCGCCATGCTGCGATTCCCCCTTCCTTATTCTTTCGCGGCCTTTGCAGGCTTAACGGTATCTTTGATCACGACAAATCCCTTCTTCGGGCCCGGAATCGCGCCCTTGATAAGGATGAGGTTGCGGTCACTGTCCACGCGGACAACCGTCAGACGTTGCACCGTGACACGCTCGCCGCCCATACGGCCGGGGAGCTTCTTGCCCTTGAGGACGCGTCCGCCGGGACCGGAGATCATCGCACCCGTCGAGCCCGGCTCACGGTGCGACTTCGAGCCGTGGCCCATGGGGCCGCGCGCGAAGTTGTGACGCTTGATGCCGCCCGCGAAGCCCTTGCCCTTGGACGTACCGACCACATCGACGAGATCGCCCGCAGCGAAGATGTCAACGCCGATCGTGTCACCAACATTGTATTCGGAAGGAGCAGCAAGGCGCATCTCACGAATGAAACGCACCGCCTTCACGCCCGCCTTCTCAAAGTGTCCCTTGAGCGGCTTCGTGACGTTCTTCTCCTTGATATCGCCAAACCCGATCTGCACAGCGTTGTAGCCGTCCGTCTCGTCGGTCTTGTTCTGCAACACGAAATTGTTGCCGGACTCAACGACCGTCACGGGAACGACGCGGCCTTCCTCTGTGAAGATCTGGGTCATGCCCAGTTTTCTTCCTAAAATAGCCTTAGCCAAGGCTTCCACCTCCTATTAGAGCTTAATCTCGATGTCAACGCCGGCAGGCAGATCGAGGCGCATGAGCGAATCGACCGTCTTGTTCGTCGGCTGCAGGATGTCGATGAGACGCTTGTGCGTACGCATCTCAAACTGCTCGCGCGAGTCCTTGTTGACGTGCGGAGAGCGGAGAATCGTGTAGACATTCTTCTCCGTCGGAAGTGGAATGGGGCCGGAGACCATTGCGCCCGTCTTCTTCGCCGTGTCGACGATCTTCGCCGCACTCTGGTCGAGCGCCTTGTGGTCATAGGCCTTCAAACGAATTCTGATTTTCTGCTGTTTCGCCAAAGTAGTTTTCCTCCTTCGTCCGGGGTCTCGCCCCAAACATTTCTCCACGGCAGTTCCCTCTGCCCCGCCGGAGCATAGCCATCTGCCATGTCATCGCATGGAGTACGTCGTCTGTCGTATGATTCCAAAAGATGAAAAGAAGTTTTATCATACTCCCTCGAAAAGGAGCGACGCGAGCGCGCCGCTCCTCCTCCTAGGGAATATCAGTAAGGGTGATTAGCCCTCAATCGCCGTAACACGACCCGCGCCGACCGTGTGGCCGCCCTCGCGGATAGCGAAGCGGAGACCCTGCTCGATCGCGATCGGGGTGATGAGCTCGACTTCCATCTCGACGTTGTCGCCGGGCATGACCATCTCAGTGCCCTCGGGGAGACGAACCACGCCCGTCACGTCCGTGGTACGGAAGTAGAACTGGGGACGATAGTTCGTGAAGAACGGCGTATGACGGCCGCCCTCTTCCTTCGTCAGGACGTAGACCTGCGCCTTGAACTTCGTGTGCGGGTTGATGGAACCCGGCTTTGCGAGAACCTGACCGCGCTCGATGTCCTTACGGTCAACACCGCGGAGCAGTGCGCCGATGTTGTCGCCCGCAACAGCGCTGTCGAGCAACTTGCGGAACATCTCGATGCCCGTAACAACCGTGCTGCGTGCCTCTTCCTGAAGACCGACGATCTCAACCGTATCGTTCAGCTTCAGCTCGCCGCGCTCCACACGACCCGTGGCAACCGTGCCGCGGCCCGTGATCGTGAACACGTCCTCAACCGGCATGAGGAAGGGCTTATCCGTGTCGCGCACCGGCGTCGGGATGTACTTGTCAACCTCATCCATGAGCTCGAGGATCTTCGCCTTCATCGCCTCGTCGCCCTCGAGCGCCTTGAGAGCAGAGCCTGCAACAACGGGGATGTCGTCGCCGGGGAACTCGTACTGCGAGAGCAGCTCACGAACTTCCATCTCGACGAGCTCGAGGAGCTCATCATCGTCAACCTGGTCAACCTTGTTGAGGAAGACAACGAGAGCCGGAACGCCAACCTGACGTGCGAGCAGGATGTGCTCACGCGTCTGGGGCATCGGGCCGTCAGCAGCGGAGACAACGAGGATCGCGCCGTCCATCTGTGCAGCACCCGTGATCATGTTCTTGACATAGTCCGCGTGGCCCGGGCAGTCGACGTGTGCATAGTGACGGTTGTCCGTCTCATACTCAACGTGCGCCGTGTTGATCGTGATGCCGCGCTCGCGCTCCTCCGGAGCCTTGTCGATGTCCGCATAGTCCTCGAACTTCGCATAGCCCTTCTCGGAGAGAACCTTCGTGATCGCAGCCGTCAGCGTCGTCTTGCCGTGGTCAACGTGGCCGATCGTGCCGATGTTGACATGGGGCTTGCTGCGGTTAAACTTTTCCTTTGCCATTCTAAAATTGCCTCCTTATTCGCCTTTGTTCTTGGCGACTACAGCGTCAGCTATATTCTTAGGAACTTCGTCATAGAAGGAAACTTCCATGGAGTAGTTCCCGCGGCCCTGGGTTTTGGAACGGAGATCCGTCGAGTAGCCGAACATCTCCGAGAGCGGAACGAACGCGTTTATGACCTGTACGCCGTTGCGCGGCTCCATGCCGTCGATGCGTCCGCGACGCGAGTTCAGATCGCCGATAACGTCGCCCATGTACTCCTCAGGCACCGTGACCTCGACCTTGACATACGGCTCGAGGAGTACGGGGCTTGCCTTCTCGGCACCTGCCTTGAACGCCATCGAACCAGCCACCTTGAACGCAGCCTCGGACGAGTCGACCTCGTGGAACGATCCGTCGTAGACGATGACCTTGATGTCGACCATCGGATAGCCGGCGACAACGCCGCCCTCCATCGCCTGACGGACACCTGCCTCGATCGGGTTGATGAATTCCTTCGGAATCACGCCGCCGACGACCTTGTTCTCGAAGCTGAAGCCCTCGCCCGCATCCTGCGGGATGAGCTCGAGCCAGCAGTGACCGTACTGGCCATGACCGCCGGACTGACGGACGAACTTGCCCTCTGCCTTGACCGACTTGCGGATCGTCTCGCGGTATGCAACCTGCGGCTCGCCAACCTTGCAGTCGACCTTGAACTCGCGGAGCATACGGTCGACGATGATCTGCAGATGCAGCTCGCCCATGCCCGAGATGATGACCTGTCCCGTCTCTGCATCCGTGTGGACGCGGAACGTCGGATCCTCCTCAGCGAGCTTCTGGAGCGCAATGCCCATCTTCTCCTGATCGTTCTTCGTTGCAGGCTCAACCGCAACGGAGATAACGGGATCGGGGAACGCCATCGACTCGAGGATGATCGGCTTGTTCTCATCGCAGAGCGTGTCGCCCGTCGTCGTGTTCTTCAGGCCGACTGCAGCCGCGATATCGCCGCTGTAGACCACGTCGATCTCCTTGCGGTTGTTCGCGTGCATCTGCAGGATGCGGCCGATGCGCTCCTTGTTGTCCTTCGTCGCATTGAAGACGTAGGAACCGGAGTTCAGCGTACCGGAGTAGACGCGGAAGAACGCGAGCTTGCCGACGAACGGATCCGTCATGATCTTGAACGCGAGTGCCGAGAACGGTGCGCTGTCCGATGCCGGACGGCTGTCCGCCTCGCCCGTGTCGGGGTTCACACCTGCAATCGGCGGGATATCTGTCGGTGCCGGCATATAGTCGACGATTGCATCGAGCAGGGGCTGTACGCCCTTGTTGCGGTACGACGTGCCGCAGGTGACCGGGGTCATCTGGCAGGCGATCGTCGCCTTGCGGATCGCACGGCGGATCTCCTCCTCCGTGACCTCCTCACCGCCGAGGTACTTCTCCATGAGCTCATCGTCCGCCTCGGCACATGCCTCAACAAGCTTCTCGCGGTATTCCTCAGCCTGCTCTTTGTACTCAGCCGGAATCTCGACCTCATCGGTCACCTTGCCGAGATCGTCCTCATAGACGATGGCATCCATCTTCACGAGGTCGATGATGCCTTTGAACTCGTCCTCTGCACCGATTGGCAGCTGAATCGCTACCGGGTTTGCATTGAGGCGCTCGCGCATCATCTTCATAACATTGAAGAAATCTGCGCCTGTAATGTCCATCTTGTTGACATATGCCATACGCGGGACATTGTAACGCTCCGCCTGACGCCAGACCGTCTCCGTCTGCGGCTCAACGCCGCCGCGCGCGGTCAGAACGGCCACCGTGCCATCCAGCACGCGCAGTGAGCGCTCTACCTCGACCGTAAAGTCAACGTGACCAGGCGTATCAATGATATTGATGCGATGGTTCTTCCAGTGGCAGGTCGTCGCCGCCGACGTAATCGTAATGCCGCGTTCCTGTTCCTGAACCATCCAGTCCATGGTGGCAGCGCCCTCATGAACCTCGCCGATCTTGTGCGTTACGCCCGTGTAGAAGAGAATGCGCTCGGTGGTCGTCGTCTTGCCGGCATCAATGTGTGCCATGATGCCGATATTCCGCGTTTTTTCAAGGGAATATTCTCTTGCCACTGTTTCCTATCGCTCCTTACACTGTTGGGGTTACGAAACCTCTGACAAACTGCTTATCAGTGATTCCTACCAACGATAATGTGCGAATGCCTTGTTGGCTTCCGCCATCTTGTGCGTATCTTCCTTCTTCTTGATTGCCGCGCCCGTATTGTTCGCAGCATCCATCAGCTCTGCCGAGAGGCGTGCATCCATCGTCTTCTCGCCGCGCAGACGCGCATAGCCGACAAGCCAGCGGATGCCGAGCGTCATGCGGCGATCCGCACGAACCTCGACCGGAACCTGATAGTTGGCACCGCCGACGCGGCGCGCCTTGACCTCGAGCACAGGCATGACGTTGCGCAGCGCCGTCTCGAATACCTCGAGCGGATCCTGACCCGTCTTCTCGCGAATCGTGTCAAACGCATCGTACACAACGCGCTGTGCGACACTCTTCTTGCCCGAGAGCATAACCTTGTTGATAAACTTCGTCACCGTCTTGGAATGATATACCGGATCCGGCAGAACATCCCGCTTCGGCACGGGGCCCTTACGTGGCATAGCCCAACCTCCTAACGATATACTTCCTTACTTCTTCTTCGCACGCTTCGCGCCGTACTTCGAGCGCCCCTGTGCGCGGTTCTGAACACCCGCGGTATCAAGCGAGCCGCGAATGATGTGGTAACGAACACCCGGCAGATCCTTCACACGACCGCCGCGAATGAGGACGACGCTGTGCTCCTGCAGATTGTGCCCGATTCCGGGGATGTATGCGGTCACCTCGATGCTGTTCGTCAGGCGAACACGAGCAACCTTTCTAAGAGCAGAGTTCGGCTTCTTCGGCGTGGACGTATAGACACGCGTGCAGACGCCGCGCTTCTGCGGGCTGTTCTTCAGTGCTGGTGCTTTCGATTTCTCCTCAAGGCTCTTCCGGCTCTTGCGAATGAGCTGATTGATCGTTGGCATACTGCACCTCCTTCCTTTGTCGTCATTTCAATTCTTTTGTATGAAAACGCAGAGGCTGCGTTTTTACCGTAGTGTAGCGACCGCCGCAGCGCCCACATCGAGGCGTGCGTGCTCCCCGAGCGCGGCCTTCGTCGCCGTGCGGTCCGGGGTTATTCCCGCATCCCCGCAAGCCGCAAGCAGTGCGCCAAGCACACGCTCATCGACATCCGAGGCGATGAACACCATCTCTGCCGCGCCGCTCTCCACCGCGCGGCACACCTGATGAATGCCGGCGACCGTGCGCGCTGTGCGTAATTTCTCCAGAGACATAGTTCACCTCCAAAAAGGGGACTGTCACATAATATCATTCACAAAAACGCTTGTCAACGCATATTTGACAAAGTTTTCTATTTACACTTCTCCTAGCGTGTCTTTCTTGTGAGTTTTGATGAAAAATCAAAAAAGGGGCGTGCCCGCCCCCATTCATCCATTCTTACCCACAAGCAGCTCCGGATGTCGCACATAGTACGCCGTCAGCTCACAATACGCATCGCGCTCCTCCGTGAAGCGCTCCGTATCGACGCGCCACGGCAGTGCCCCCGCCGTCACCTTCAATTCCTGCGCCTTGCAATCTTGGTAGCGTCCGATCTCCTCATGCGTGATCCACGCATAGGGTGTCACAACCCGCTCAATCCGCTCCGTCAGGGGATTCTCAACAGCATAGTAGGAGAAGCCCTTCGGCGCGATCAGTTCGATGAGCGTCGGCAGGATGTTCATATGACCGCCGATCTCGTTGTGTGCCAGATGCTCCGCTGTGAGCTGCGGATGATGCATCGAGAACGACGTGAGAATCTGCTCGCGCAGGAGCAGCTCCTGCCGCTCCGTCACCCCTTCAATGAGCGGCACCTCTCCGCCCATGTGATCGCCCGTGACGATGAAGAGACTATCGGGGAATGCCTCCCGCATCTCTTCAATAAATTTGCAGAGCGCCTGATCGGCATACCATGCACAGCCCAGTCCGCGATATTTTTTCATTGAACCCTTCAGCGCCTTTGCCATCTCAGGATTCAGGCGTGCCGCATCAAAGCCATACTCCTCGAAAGGAATGCGGAAGGGGCCGTGATTCGAGGTCGTATAGAGGAAGTGGAAGGATGGCGTCGCATTCCCCTCGGCACGAATACGCCGCGCAGCTTCAGTCAAAAAGACATGATCGTAAACGCCAAGCCACGTGCGCGGTGCATCGGCGGCGCAGATCTCCACACCGCCATGCGCCTCATCGAATCCAAGTGCAGGGATAAAATGTGACAAGCTCCCCCAGTTCAGTCCCCCGCCATACCAAAAATCGGTATGATAACCGAGCTTTTTAAGCTGCAATGGCAGCGAAGTGGGCAGTGTATGATTCCAAAACAGAACATTTTCATTCAGCTCCATGTCCGCATCATAGACACCGAGGAGCAGACTGACAAGGGACGGCTGTGAGATCATCCCGCTCGAGAGGAAATTGTTGATACAGACGGTATGCGGCTCCGCACGAAAGCGTGCGCCCGCCTCCATCAGATTCAGCCCGGCATAGGGCGCATCGAAGTGCACCTGCCCATAGCTCTCCGCCAGAAGGAAGAAAATATGCTGCGGCGGATCGATGCGCGGCCCGCCCGCTGTCCGTCGGAATACCTCCAGAGGTGTTTCCACAGGCGAATCAGGCGGAATCATGCATTTCAAAATCGCGTACGACTCCTCATCCGAATGATTCAAAACATCCTGCACGGGACGCTTCCATACCATCTTGAGCGCAATGAGATCGTCGATCGTCGCCTTGCCCAGAACAAGATCTTCCTTAACGAAGGCGGGCACCTCGTCCCACTCGGGCTTCAGCCGATGCCGCAGCGTCCCACCATAGCGCAGCCAGTAAAAGAGTACAATAGAGGCGATGAAGACGAGCGTATTCACCGCATACTGCCCCGCGCCGTCCGTCAGCACGGGATAGGCGAGAGACGGCAGGGCGAGAACGGCATGCACCGCAAACGCACAAAGTGTCAGATAGGGCAGATAGCCGAGGAGCAGCCATGCACCATGATTTTGATGAAAGAAAATATCGGCAAAATTTTTCTTATCCGCATGTTTTCCAAGCCAGATCGTCTGATTGAACGTGTCGTGAAAATGCGCGTAGAAAATCATCTTGCCGATGAACGCCGTATAGAGTGCTGCCGCGTAGACAAGGAAGAGACCAATGCGCACCGCATCCCCCACGGCAAAGTACGCAGGAAGGAACGCCCCTGGCACGGAGACGAGGACGAGCGGAACGAGGAAGGCATAGGCGTTAAAGTCCATCCCCCACCAAAATCCGTAACGAAAGCAGGTAATCCACTTCCGCCACTCCCCGACTGGCGACTTCTTCGGACGGTAGACCAGAATGAAAATCAGGCGAAAGACGGCGCAGATGACAGGCGGCAAAAGAAAGATCTTCAGATCCTGCTGCATCCCCAAAAAGAAATCACTGAACATCCAATAACCTCACAAAATAAAACGGGACTAACGTCAAAAGTAACGTTAGCCCCCTCCCATCATCGGACTGCGTGCATCTTGCTCCGCCGCTCCTCCGCCGTCTCCGGCTTTTTCTTCACGGGCGGTGCATCCCGACTGCGGTCGGCAATGCCGAGCAGTATTCCCATGCCCGCCATCGTCACGATCAGTGACGAGCCTCCGTAGCTGATGAACGGCAGCGGCACGCCCACGACAGGCAGCAGCCCCGCGACCATCGCGAGATTGGCGAGCGCCTGTCCGAGCACGAGGAAGATAATGCCGAGCGCGAGCACCTGTCCGAACGTATCCTTTGCGCGCGCCGCTACGCGCATACACGTGACGAGCAGCACGGCGAACAGGAAGAAGATGAGCAGGACGCCGAGGAAGCCGTGCTCCTGACTGAAGATCGCAAATGCAAAATCCGTATGTGCCTCGGGCAGATACTCATACTTGCTCACACCGTCGCCGAATCCCATCCCGAAGATGCCGCCCGAGCCGATTGTCGAGAGCGACTGCACCATCTGATAGCCTGCATCGCGCGCATCCGACCACGGGTCGAACCAGACCTCGATGCGCTTCATGCGGTACGGCTGCAGCGTCCCGATCGCAAATGCGAGTATCATCGTGAGCGGCACGACCCAAAACCAGTAGCGCGGCTTGACGAGAATGGCAAATGCCATCAGGAGCGGCACGCCGAACACAATGCACGCCGTCCCGAAGTCCGGCTCCTGATAGACGAGGAACGCCATCACGAGAATTGCCCCGAACGGAACGGCAACCAGTCCCCCATCCCGCTCTATGCGGAATCGCTCCTTGCCGAGCACCGACGAGATCGAGAACGCCCCCATCAGCACCGCCATCAACTTCGCAAACTCCGCCGGCTGAAAGCTCAGAGGGCCAAGCGCGAGCCAGCGCTGCGCCCCGTTGATCGTCGTCCCGACAAAGAGCACGGCAATCAATAGAAAGACCGTGACCCCCATGCCCACGAACATCAGCACGCGCATCCGCTGGTAGTTCATGCGGCGGCAAAGCCAGCACGCGACGATCCCGAGCAGAAGCCATTGGAGATGCCGCTGCAGGAAGTAATACGGATTTTCAAAGTTCATCGCCGCGAGCACATAGCTCGAGCTGAATACATTGATCGTCCCCGTCACAAGCAGAATCGCCATGATGATGACAATCGGCTCCGTCTCACTCTTGAAGAGCGTATAGCGCGTACGCATCAGCCCTGCTCCACGGGCGGATGTGACACGAGCCGACCGATCTTTGCGCCGCGTGCACTGAATTTGCGCTCGTACTCCGTCATGATATTGTCCGCTTCGCCGAGCGCGTGGAGATCGTGCGTCACATCCGAGAGATGCCAGCCCTGTGCCGCCATCGTCTCAAGCGAGTAATCAAACAGCCCCATATTGTCCGTCTTAAAGCGCAGCTCCCCATCCGCCTTCAAGACTGTGCGATATCGCGCGAGAAACAGAGGACTCGTCAGCCGTCGCTTCGCATGGCGCGCCTTCGGCCACGGATCGGAGAAATTCAGATAGATGCGATCCACCTCACGGGGCGCAAAGAGCTCCGTCAGACGCGCCGCATCGAAGACCACGAGGCGGAGATTTTTCAACCCGCGCTCCGCCGCCTTGCGCGCAGCAAAGTAGAGCACCCCCTGCTGCATCTCCAAACCGACATAGTTCACATCAGGACTCTGCGCCGCCAGCTCCGTCAAAAAGTCGCCCTTGCCGACGCCGATCTCCACATGAAGCGACGCCTCACGCCCGAACGTCTCCGACCAGTGCCCTGTAAAAGCCGTCCAATCCCCGCCAAGTGGCGTGACGAAATCCGCATAGTCCAGAATCGCCGTATCAATCCACGGCTTTCGCCTGAGTCTCATAGCCTTTCCCATTCGCCCCCATCTTAGGGAAGCACTGATAAATTCAGCCACGCCATCTTAGCGCATCTTTTTTGCCCGCTTTTCGTTAGCAAATCCTCCACATAGCTCTGGCTATGCGTCCGGTTTGCTGCCTCAATCGGACAGAAAAATCTGTGCCAATCTGACGGACTTCATTTTATCAGCGATTCCTTAGTACGAAATCCCGCACGACTACGGTGCGCCCCCTCTCGCAGAAGCGCACCGTAGCAACGTTATTACCAGATTTTCCCTGCCATAAACCAGATGCGGTTTCGCGCACTGTTCTTCGCCGACACTGACGAGTCAAGCCCGATGCGCCGCGCATAGTCCAGACGCGCAAACCAATCCCCCGGGTTGTTGTACGCGGCACCGATGCCCCAGCCGCGCAGCGTCACATCATTGTCCACCAGCTCGTAGCCCTTGCTCACGCGCACCGTACCGATATCGTAGAACGTACTCAGTGTCAGCCCGCGCAGCGGCGTATGATAGCGCAGCTCCGCCGTGCCGAGGAAACCTTCGTCGCCCGTGCCCTCGCCCTGCGCATAGGCGCGCACGCCGTTCGGACCGCCGAGATAGAACTCCTCCGAGCTGTCCAGATTGCGGCTCGCCATCTGCCCCGAGACCTTCACAAGGAAATCCGTCATATTCCCGAGGCGCTGCACCGCCGTCGCCTCCGCCTCGAGCTTTGCGTACGTGCCCTCCTCCGTGTTGTTGAGTAGCCCAAGGACACGGCTGTACTCCGAGTCCAGCCCCAGCTGCCCCACCGTCAGATTTGCGGAGTAGTTCAGCATCGTCCCGCCTGTAAAGCGCTCGATGCCGACCAACCCGGCATAGACACTGTGTGTATGCTTTTTGCCTTTGAGATCAAATCCCGTGATATCGTCGTTCAGATCACGGTAGTTATAGCCGTAGCGCACGAGCAGGCTGCGATCCGTCAGATGGTAGAGCGGCGTCTGCCCGAAGAGCGAGAGCGTCAGCGAATTGCCCTCCGCGCCGATTGCAGCGAGCGAGCCGCCCACCTTGTAATTCATCCGCGAGATGCCAAGACCCAGTGTCGTGCCACCGTGCCCGACCACAGTCTCATAGTTTGCGTAGAAATTGCGCAGACTGCCATTCGAAATCAACGCGCCCGCACTCACTTTGTCGCCCGTCCCCGACGGATTGTAGAGCGTCTCCTGCAAGCCGTAGCGATAGCGCCCCGTCGACGGGCTGCCGTAGTTCTCCACATAGAAGACCGTATTCGACTCCCGCGAATCCTCGATGCGCACCGTCAGCTTGCTCGTCCCGAACGCCGCGCCCGGACTCAGCACGCCGACCGCGCGCGCGCCAGTCGCATCCGATACCGAGTAGAGCGCCGTCTCCAGCTTCTCCGTCGTAATGATGTCATCTGCCTTCAGCCCCGCGATAATGCGCTGTGCAACGGGCGTCTTGAGACGGCTGTTATTCTCGATCACAATCTCATCATAGCGCCCCGGCAGCACGCGCAGCACGACAATCCCGTCCGGACTGTCCTGCGGCGGCAGATACACCGCAGCGGCAGGATAACCGTGCGTGCGGCAGTACGCCGTCAGCTCATCCACCGTGCGGCGTAGCTGCGCCATCGTCCGCTGCTCGCCCATGCCCTCCTCGAGAATGCGCGTCAGCTCCGCCTTGTCGAGGAAGAGATCGGGCGCCTCCATGATGAAATTTTCAATCGTGAACTGCGCGTCGTCACCATCCTGCCGATAGCGCGGCGTCACATCCTCAATCCCAATCTCAGGTTTCGGCTGCTCACGCGCAACATCCGCCCCCGGACGCGCCAGCGACGGCGCGGCAAAACTCGTCCCCGACGCACATGCAAACCCCGCACAGACACACGCGGCAAGTCCTGCACGCAGCATCATACCCTTATTCATACGGCTCATCCCATCTCGCACGATTGTATTTCACCCTCTATAAATACAGACAATAAATCGACTCTATTCTAGCATTTTCGGGGGGAAAACACAAGGGAAGTGGCACACGCCGTTGTTGTAAACTGACGGTCTTCATTCTATCAGCAGCCCCTCAAAACTGGAGATTATGCGATAAAACTATTAAAAAAACTTGGGGATTATGCAAAAACATGATAATATAAATAACGGGATTGTGCATAGCCTGTGTTTTGAAAAGAGGCATCTCATGTTCAAAAGAAAGATTTTAGCCGAAATGATCTCATGGAAAAGGCGTTCTCGCGGACGCTCCGCGCTTTTGATTCAAGGAGCACGGCGCATAGGAAAATCAACCACAGCAGAAGAATTTGCCCGTAGAGAATACAAAAGCTACATTTTGATTGATTTTTCCAAAGCTCGACAGGAAGTAGTTCGCCTCTTTCGAGACATCAGCGACTTGGATTTTTTCTTTTTACAGCTGCAGCTATTCTACAACGTACGCCTTTACGAACGAGAATCGTTGATTATCTTCGACGAAGTACAGCTACAGCCTTTGGCAAGACAAGCCATCAAACACCTCGTTGCCGATCATCGTTATGATTATCTCGAAACAGGTTCACTCATCACCCTACGGAAAAACATTCGTGACATCCTAATTCCAAGCGAAGAAGAATGTCTGTCCATGTACCCGATGGACTATGAAGAATTCTTATGGGCAAAGGGGGATGAGACAACAATCCCCCTTCTGCACGAATGCTTTTCGCGAGGACGCGGTCTAGGAGACGTTGTTCACCGAAAACAGATGCA
Organism: Selenomonas sp. oral taxon 126; assembly: GCF_001683335.1. Classification (GTDB taxonomy): domain Bacteria; phylum Bacillota; class Negativicutes; order Selenomonadales; family Selenomonadaceae; genus Centipeda. Next base: position 1,481,760 of record NZ_CP016201.1, on the reverse strand, counting down.
GGGTTTCCGTCTCTATATGCTGATCGGAGGCATGCCTCAGTCCGTTGAAAGCTATCTCTCAACGAACAATTTCAATCAAATCGACCAGGTAAAGCGCAACATCCTGACACTCTACGAGAACGATTTTCGCAAAATAGATCATTCCGGGCGGGCGACACAGATCTTTGATGCAATCCCAGCCGAACTCAGTAAAAACACATTCCGCTACCAGGTATCAAAGATCATTGAGAAACAGCGCGCGAGCAACGTCCGGGAGATCATTGCCGACCTCCAGGACTCCATGACAGTCCTGCCCGCATTCCGCATCAACGATCCGGGCGTCGGTATGTCGCACTATAAGGATATCAATCATTTCAAGCTCTACCTTTGTGATACCGGACTATTTGTGACATTGGCCTTCAAGGATAGGAGCTTCACCGAAAACATCATTTATGAAAAGCTCCTTCACGGAAAGCTCCCTGCAAATCTTGGCTATCTATACGAAAATATCGTTGCTCAGACATTCCGTGCCGGCGGCAATGAACTTTTTTACTTTACATTCCCATCTGATACATCCAACCGCACCTATGAGATTGACTTCCTTCTACCAAGAAAACACAAAATATGCCCGATTGAAGTGAAGTCCTCAGGCTATAAGAAGCACGCCTCACTGGATCGCTTTCGCACGAAATACCGTGAGCGTATCCAAGAAAGCTATGTTCTATACACAAAGGACTACGCCCCCTCCGATATGCTGAAATACGTGCCGGTCTATATGGCGCAGTTTCTCTAAGGAATCGCTGATAAAATGAAGTCCATCAGATTGGTGTAGATTTTTTGTCCTATCAAGGAGACAAACCGGACGCATAGCAAGGCCTATGTGGAGGATTTGTTGACACAGAGAGGGCGAAAAAGATGTGCCAAGATGATTGGGCTGAATTTATCAGTGCTTCCCTAAACCAAACCAAAAAGGAGCCTATGTTATGAAGCACATCCTATTCGTCTGCCACGGCAACATCTGCCGCTCCCCGATGGCAGAATTCGTCATGAAACAGCTCGTGCGCGAGGCGGGGCTGTCCGATGAGATCAGCGTAGCATCCAAAGCCCTCCACCGTGACGAACTCGGCAGCGACACACATCGCGGTACACGCGAAGTCCTCCGTGCGCACGGCATCACGTTCACGAAGCGGAGCGCAACACTGATGACTGCCACCGACTACAGCGCCTATGACTGCATCATCGGCATGGACACAGAGAACATGCGCGACCTCATGCGCCTCACGGGCAACGATCCTCAGCACAAAGTGCGCCGTCTCCTCTCCTGTATCGGCGAGGAGCGCGACGTCGCTGACCCGTGGTACACGGGCAACTTCGATGTCACCTACCGCGATGTCGACGCAGGCTGCCGCGCACTGCTGCGGGAATTGACGAAAAATAAATAACCATGACAAAAGCGCCCGATCGACAAATTTCTTCGTCGATGGGCGCTTCTTGCGTCTTTATATACTCAGTTTTTCATCACGCACCGAACACCTCGTTCACGAGGCGGAATACCGTCTCATCCGTGATCTCTATGCCGTTCTTGCTGATGTCGACACCATCCTTGACCATGTTGAGGGAGGGCGGTTCATAGGAAATCTCCGCCTCGGGATCGCGGCCGAAGTGGCTGCGACGATCGAGTGAGGCATTCTCATAGGCGTACTCATCGGGGAGCATCTTGCTCGTCTGCGTGAGTGCCTGATAGTAGTCGGTATTGGGTACATAGGGTCCGATATGGAGCGCGGTGGCGTTCGCGGGATTCTGCACAAAGCGATAGTTCCGAACGACGCTGTCCCCGTCGGGCGTACCATCCGCGAGCTGATAGCGTGTGCCATCGGGACGCTGATACTGCGCCTTGTCCGATGCGCGATAGTAGCCGTTGATCTGGTAGTCGCCCCAGTGTAGGCGGCCATCCGGCGAGTTGTAGTAGATCTCGCCGGGCAGAGCCTCATCACCCACACCCGTCTTGTAGCCCTTTCCTGTCGGCGTGCCTGTATAGCTGTCGGGCAGCCCCTCGTTGATCCAACGCGTCTGCGGATCGGATTTCAGATGAATCTCCTTCGGCGTGATTCTGCCCGTCTTACGGGTAGTTGACGCAATCTCATTGCCCTTCTCATCGACGATCTTGTAGTTCGCGGCATCCGTGCCGGAAAGTTTCAGATTATAGTCGACATCCTTGTCCGCTACTGTACCGTCGCCGTTCTTCCACGCATTGTCCTGCCACGCAACATTCGCGTCACCGTACGTCGCCGTAGAGGCATTCGTCACATCATCACCTGCGATGAGCGCAGACTTTGTCGCATCCGTTGCATGGCGGAACCGGACAATGGTATCGCCGTTTGTAACGAGATTCCCCTCCGGATCGCGCGCCGTATTTGCAACAGTCCGCGTGCCGTCATAGACCTTCGTGAGCTTCGGCAGCTCCGACAGCGTAATCGCACGGCGGTTGATCTTGCCTGCACCGTCGCCGAAGATCGCACCATCCCAGCCATTCTCGAAATCAAAGTTCCGATTGCTGAGTTGAACCCGATACTGCACGCCGCGATTGTTCTCACTCGCATCCTTGCTGCGCACACTGCCGAGCGGCTGATACGTTCCCGTAACCGTCGAGATATCCTTGTCCTGCAAGCGCGCGAAGGGCTTTTCTCCCTCATTGCGCGGCAGGCGCATGCGGCTCGCCTCCTTGTCGAGGTACTGCTGTGCATTGTTCACGGCATCCGTGCCGTCGTACTCCTTCACCGCATCACCGAATTTTAGGCGGAAATCGCTCTCGCGTACCTTTGCCTTCGTGATCGTGCCCTTGCCATAGCCCGTCTCATCGAAGTCATAGTTGTCCGCATCATTGCCGAGCAGCGTACGCATCGCGTCACCCAGCTTGCGGTACTGCACATCCTTCGCCGGCTCACCCGTCTGATTGGCATCGGCATCCGGCGTAAAGGCACTGTCCGTCCTGCCGTAGCCGTAGTCACTCGGCACCGCAATATCACGGTTCTGCGAATCACGCAGGATGAGCTGCTCACCCAGAGGATTCACACCGTCCCGGCGCATCGTCGCACGCGCATCCGCGTCCTTCACGAGCGCAGTCACATCCGTGTTCGTGCTTGTCCCATCATACGCACGCGACACATCACCGAACGTGATATCGAGGCGGCGCGGCGTGATCGTATTGTTGTTCGTCGAGGTCTGAGAGATCACATTCCCGCGCTGGTCGACGAGTTCATAGTTTCCCGCGTGCGCGCCGTCAACCGCCACATTGTAGTTGACCGTCTTGCCCGTCCCTGCCTTCTTATCGGCAAAGGTCGCCGTCGAGACGTTCTGTACGCCGTCACTTGCGAGCAGTCCGCGATCGCCGTTCTCCGCCTCCATGCGGACGATCGAATCACCCGTCTCAACCTGCGCGCCGCGATAGTACGTCTTGACATGCGGGTCGGTCGGATCACGGAACACCTTCCTCGTTCCGTCATATTGCTTCGTCAGCTGCCCCAGTGCATACGCCGTGACCTGCCGCTTCGTGATGACGCCGTTCGCCGTCTTTGTGATTGGCCCCGTGATGTCAAAATTGCCGCCTATATAGTTCAGTGTGTAGGTCACGCGCGGCTGCGCACCACCCGCCACATTCGGCGTGTCGTAGTGCGTCGATGCCTCATCGGCACGGATCGTGAGATCGTTCTTGATATCGATGTCCGTGCCGTCGATGTTCACCGTTGCACTCGTCAGATAGTTCCTGAGCGCGTCCGGCGTGTTCAGCCCGCCATGCTTGACCGCACGCGTGCCGTCATAGACCTTCGACGCCTCGGCGAACGCCAGCCCGTTCGTAATATCATTCGAACTAATCTGGCGCGGCAGGATCTTGCCGACGCCCGTCGCCGTGTCGCTGTCCACGCGGTAGTTACGCGCCTGCCCGCCGGCATGGTTGTCGGCATAGTTCTTGAAGGCGTTCTTAATACCGCTGTAGGAAATATTTTTATCGACCACAACGCCGTTCTCGCGGCTGACATTCGGATCGGAGTAGAGACCATTGATCTCGTTCGCCGCCGTCTGGTCAAAGGCAAAGCCCTCGCCGTTAACAAAACCCGCGAGGCTCAGTTTGCCCGCATCGGGATGCGGCAACGTGCCCGTCCCATTCGGGCGGACAACTGTGCGCGTGCCGTCATATGCCTTGTCGATCGGAGCAACGCTCACCGTCAGTGTCTTCTTGTAGATGTCCGCCTTGCCGCTGCCGATGCCCTTCATCTCGCCATTCGCGTCGAGCGTCTCAACGCTGCCGATCTTATAGTTCGAGAGCGTGTCGGCATCGCCCGAGAGCGTCAGCTCGTAGGCGACGTTTCGTCCCGCTGTCGCAGGTGTACGCGCCTCCGCCTCCTCGCGCGTCTCTGCCGAGGCATCGGGGCTGCTGTATGTGCCCGTGACCTTGAGTTGGATCTTATTCTTGTCTCGATCTACGACGCCCGTCAGATTCGCCTTTGCCATTGCATTTGCGAACGTCTCATTCGTTTCCGTGAACGTCTGCTCGCCATCGTACTCCTTCACGAGATGCGGGGGCAGTTTCGTCGCGAGGTCACGTTTCGTGATCGTGTCGCCCGTATGCTGAATCCTGCGGGTGCGCGCGCCGTTGAACTCAAAATTCTTCGTATTGATCGTCACATCATAGTTCACGCCGTTTGCATGTGCAACGCGCTCGTCATTGTACGCCGCGCCCGTGAGTTCAATATCATCGAGGTTGATATCCACGAGGTTGCCGCCGCCGAGATCGAGCTTGCTGGTCCGGAAGCGCTTCTTGACATGCGCCAGATCCTTATAGGTCTGCCCGTTCTCCACATACTCGACATCCTTCGTGCCGTCGTACATCTTCGTGGCGTTTGTGATATTGAACCGGAAATCGTTTGCGGTGACCGAGCGCTTGCGGATCGTGCCCTTGCCATATGCCGTATCCGCAACCGTATAGTTGTTCGCGAGCGCGCCCGTGAGCACGCTCCGGACATTCGTATACTGGACATCCTTGCCGCGCTCGACAACATTGCCGTTGGAATCCACAACAACATTCGGATCCCTGTGGAACGTCGCATCCGTATCGCCCGCACCGTAGAGACTGTTCACACTCCCCGTTGCAGAGCCGAATGTCGCGCTCGTAATGCCATCCGCCGCAAGTGTCGCAGCCCCCCGCCCGTCGGAATTGCCCGCCGTCACGGAGTTGATCGTCTTTGTATTGTTGGTCGCCGTCGTATCGTACGGCTTATCCACATCCGCAAAGCCGAGCGTCATCGCGCGCGGTGTAATCGTACCCGTCGCCGAAAGGTTGAGCCCGTCCTCGGCATTGGCCGTCGTGCCGTTATACGAGATCTGATAATTGCTCCCTGCCGCGCCGTCAATGCTGACGCGATAGGAGATATCCTTCGTCGTCACATTGCCACTGCCGTCGCGGGCGACATTCTTATCCGCTGTACGGCTTGCGAGATTGTTGACATAGTTCGTGCGAATCGTCATCGCCGCGCCGTCATTGACCTCTGCACCGTTCGACGTACGGACGAGCTTATTATCGTTTGTCGCACCTGCCGCATAGGTCACATTGCCAAGCGCATCATCGTCAACAAACTTGTCGTAGTGTCGCGCATTCGTATCCACGAGATTTGCATTCGCATCGTAGATCTTGTCGATGCCCGACTTCTGCGCCAGATCGAGGTTCAGCACGCGGCGGTCAATCGTGCCCTTGTCATACATCTCGAACTCATTTTTGCCGGAAATCTCGATATTGCTGTTGTTCAGCCGGAACTTATACTTGACACGGATATTCGTACCCGCATCGGCACTGACATACCTCGTCTCTTTCTCGTCAATCACGAGATCGCCGCGCAGGTCAGCCGTATGCCCGCCACCGAGGTTTGCCGTCGCCGTGGTGATATAGTTCTTTACATCCGCCTTAGCGCTCGAACCGTTGTACTTCACCGTCCTAGTGCCGTCATAGACCTTATGTGCGCCCGTGGTGGCAAAGGTGATATCCGACGTATTGATGTTCGCCTTCGTGATCGTCCCCTTACCGTAGCCGTTCGTCGCAAACTCATAGTTGTTCGCGCCGAACGCCGTGCCCATCGCCGTGCCGATGCCCGCGTACTGCACGGATTTGTTCGTGCCCGCGTTCGGGTTGGCGGCAAAGGTCGCATCCGTTGTGCCCGTACCGTACTGACTCGTGACACCCGTCAGCCCCGTGATCGTTGTGCCGCTGACATTGGCAGAGCTATCCTCACGGAGCACCGCTGCATCGGTAGCCGAAACAGACGGTGTGATCGACGTATTCGTCGGTGTACCGTCATAGGACTTCGATACAGGTGCAAACGTCACGTCCACCTTGCGCTTTGTGATTGTGTTATTCGTCGTCGAGAAATTGCCGTTATTATCCGCGCCGTTATATTTCAGATTGTAGTTGCCTGCATTGGCGCCATCAATCGCGAGCGTGTATTTCACGGTCTTGCCTGTACCCGCGTTCTTATCTGCATACACGGCGGTCGTCGTGTACGTTGCGCCATCGTTGCCGGTCAGACCTGAGAGCGACACCTGATCATTGAGCGCGCTGCCCGTGATGACATTGCCCGCCGCATTCTTCACTACCGTTGTTGCATCATAGGTCTTTGAGAGCGGATTCCTGACCGTTGCGGTGACATCCTTCTTCGTGATGATGCCGTCGCCCTTCGTCGTGAACGAGGTGACACCCGTCCCGAGGGAGAAGTTGCCCTTCCCCGAGCGATCCGTATAGCTCAGTCGGTAGGTGACGCGGTTGGCCGCGCTACCGCCGTCCACGTCCTTCGTGTCATACTTCGCCTCCTCGAGCTTTAGATCGCCGAGGATATCCACTGCAGGAGCAGAGCCGACCGTCACCGTCGCGCTCGTAATATACTTCTTCTGATCGGTGGTCGTGCTCGAACCGTCCGTCCACTTGACATCCCGTGTCCCGTCATAGACCTTCGTCGCCCGGGTCTTCGTAAAGGTAATCGAACCATCATTCAGCTCATATGGCGTGATCTCGCCCAGCCCCTTCGCCGTAGACGCAAGCGTATAGTTGCCCGCATCCGTGCCACCGAGCGTCAGATTCGAGTAGTTGACCCAGTTCTTCTGCGCCGTGCCGCCAATCGTCTCCGTCGTGCCATCGCCGTTGACATTCTCGCTCTGATACGACTCCGTATGCGTGGCGAGATTCACCCTATCGCCCGACACAACACCGTTTATTCCACTCTCAAGACCGACCTGCGACGCAGGAACATTCTTCGTCCCGTCATAGGCCTTCGTCACCTTTTTGAGCGCACCCGAAAGATCCTTCGGCGTGATCGTTCCTGTCGCCGAAAGTTTCAGCCCCCCCGCCGCACTCGATGTGCCGCCGTCAAAGGAGTAGTTGTTCGCATCGCCGCCCGTGATGGATATGTTGTATTGGATATTCTTGTCCGCTACATTGCCGCTGACACGCTTGACATTCTTGTCCGGCGCCGGCGTGCTCGCATCGTTCATGTAGTTCGACGTGATGTTGAATTTCGTCCCGTCATTGACAAGTTCTTTGGATCCCGTTGCATACTGCACATTGCCCGCGCTGTCCGTCTTGGTCAGCGCGTTCCAGTTCTTTGTCGCAGTATTCTTGAGCGTGGTCTGACCGTCGTATTCCTTGTCGATGCCCGTGCTCTGCACAAGGTTCAGATTCAGCGCACGGCGCGTGATCTCGCCGTCGCCCGATGCCGTCAGATTCCCGCTCTCAAGGTTTTGCCCGTTCAGCGTGTAGTTCCGCAGAGTATCGGCATCGCCCGTCGCCGTAATGTTGTAGGCGACCTTGCGTGCGTCGGCAACATTTGCCGTCTCCGTGACGCCGTCCGTCTTCATGAACTTCGCGCCATTCCCGCTGATGGCAAATTGGATCTTAGACGCATCTGTGCCGACGAGCTCGCCCGTATTTGCCGTGAGTGTACTCCCCGCAGGAACTGTATAGGCGCTCGTGCCGTCATAGACCTTCGTTGCCTTGCCGCCGCTGACCTTAAACGTGTTCGGCGTGATTGCCTTGCGGTTGATCGTGCCCTTGCTGTAGACATTCTCATCGACATCGTAGTTGTCCGCCGCCGCACTGAACGCCGATCGGAACGCATCGTCCATATTCGCGTACTGAACATCGTGCGGTGTGCCGTTGCTCGCGTTCGCGTTCGTGTTAAAGTTCGTCCCCGAGAGACGTCCGTAGTTGCTCGATGCCGTATTGGCGGTCAGCATACCCCGATAGGTGGTCTGCAATGTACCCGCCGTAATGCTGTCACCCGAGAGGATCGTATTGATGACGGTGCTCGTGGGATCGTCCGTGATTCCCGTGACCGTGGCAGACGCATTCGCCGACGTGCCGTCGTAGGTCTTCGTCACGTCGCCCATCTTGATGTTCAGCTTGCGCGGGGTGATCGTGCCCATATTCGCGACGTTGTTCCGTGTCGCGGTGACGGTCTTGCTGTCGCCCGTGCCGTTCACGCTGCTAATGACGTTATTGCCCGCATCGACGATCTCATAGTCGTCCGCATATTTGCCCGTGAGCTGCGCCGTGTAGTTGACCGCCTTCTTGATGATCGTGCCGTCCGTATCACGCGCGACATTCTTATCTGCATAGGCGGCGGTAGAGGTGTTCGTCGGCTGTCCGCTCGGGTCCGCGATCAGGTTCAGCCCGACAATCTTGTCCCCGTGCTGGACGTTCCGATTGCCGTCCGTATGTTCCGCCATCCCGTCATAGACCTTCGAGATCTCCTTCGTCTGCGCCTGAATCTTGGCAGGGGTAATAGCCCCCTTTGCTGTGACTGCGTCGGGATTTTCTGCATTTACATTTTCGAGATTGCGCTTAGATGCCGTCGTGCCGAACTCATAGTTCGAAAGCGGGCTAACACCCTCGTTCTTCGTTCTCGCGATGACATTGTATGCGACATGGTTCGCCTCAGACTTGTGCGAGGTACGGTTTGCACCCGCCGCATCACTGGTAAAATGCCCGTTCTCTCCCGTCATCGTGAAATAGATATTGTCCTTGTCCTTATCGACGACACCCGTATCGGAGCCGGTCGCCGCTGTCTTTGCGACAAGTGTCTCGCCGTTTTTGAGCGCAAAGACGCTCGTACCGTCATAGACCTTTGTCGCATCGGCGATGTTGCCGTCCTTGTCGCGCACCTGAAAGCCCGATTTCTCGATCAGGCGGCGTGTGATCGTGCCCGTGCCGTAGAGGGTGGAGTCGACGCGGTAATTGCCGCCGAGTGGATTTGAGATGTTTGCATACTCGACATCATAGGGATTATCGCTCGCATTCACATTTGCCACGAACGGTGTTCCCTTCGTCCCATAGCGGCTTGTGATACCTGCCGTGGAGAATGATCCCGTATTCGTGCCGTCCTTGGCAAAGACACGCCCGCTCAGCTTGTCATCGAGACTATCCACCTCAATTTTATTGTTGTTTGCGGTCCCGTCATAGACCTTTGTCACATTCTTAAACGTGACCTTGACATCACGCGGACTGATTGTGCCCGCATTCACCTCGACACCGAGGTCTGCGGTGACCGCGACATTCTCCGTGCCGGAGTTCGTCGCCGTACTGATGACCGTATTCGCAATCTTTTGGATGGCATAGTCGTCTGCGTACCGCCCCGTGAGCTTTGCCGTGTACTTGATGTTCTTCTTTGTAACGGCAGTCCCTGCATAGGCGACATTTGCATCATCCACATTCGATGCGTTCACATAGGTCGCCTTGGAGTCGTTCGTACGCTTGTCACTGTCGGAGGTCCAGCCCGTGAACGTGACGACATTATCGCCTGTCTTTACATTCTGACTGCCATCCGTATACTCAGCCATACCGTCGTAGATCTTATTAAGGTCTTTCTTGGCTTCCGCCGTGAGAGCCTTCGGCGTGATCCTGCCTTCGCCCGATGCAACGACGGCATCTGTCAGCTCTCCTACCTTCGTTGTCCCATCGACAGTGTAGTAGTAGTCCGAGAGCCGATGTGCATCCTCATCGGTCGTTGCCGCCTTGATATTGTACGTTATGCGTTTCGCCTCGGAGACGTGCGATGTTTTCGTCGCGTTATCATCCTTGGTGAAATACGCCTTGTCCCCCACCAGACCGAACGTGATTTTATTCCGGTCACGGTCAACGATGCCGGTATCCGGAGCAGTGGATGCGCCGACGTTGGAGGAGAGGTAGACATCACTCCCCGGTGTATAGCTATCTGTGCCATCATAGACCCGTTCCGCAGAGGCGGCTGAATGATCCGCTGTTTTGTAAACTTTGAAGTCTTTCGTGGAGATGCCGCGCGGCGTGATCGTTCCATTGAGGTCAATCCGGTCATTCTCGACCTTCGTCTGCGTGTTATTCGGCATCTGATAGTAAAGCTCGTAGTTGTCCCTATCATTGCCCTGCAGCTCTACATTTTTATAGCGGATCTTGTGCGTGCCCGCATGGACCTCGGCAGACCCATCACTTTTGATATAGGTCGGGCTTCCGATGTTATTGTAGTTAATCGAGACATCGTCTTTTTTATTTGCATCATCTGATTGAATCGCAGCAGGATCCGTTTCGTTGTTGTAGTGCAGTGTATCGTCCAGCTTGATGTTCGGATCTGCCTTCATCGTGGCATCGGTCACGGCATCCGTGCCGTCGTAGACCTTCGTCGTACTGTCCTTTACAACCTTGAGGATGAGGGGGGCTTTCGTGATCGTCGCCACGTTCTCGACGCGCCGCCCCGCAGAACCGAAGTTGAAGTCACTTTGGGTGATGGCATAGTTGCTCTGATTCGACCCGCCGAACGTCAGGCTGCCCTTCAGCGTGACCGCCTTGTTCTTACCGACGTTCTTATCATCCATCACTGCGTCGAAGTCCGCCGAGGTCGTGATCGTCACCGAGCCGTCGGCGATATCCTCGGGCGTAATGCCGCCCGCCGTGATTCCGCCGTTGCGGATTGCAGCGTTGTACTGATCCTTCACTGACAGCTTGCCGTTGTACCTGCGCGTGACAGTGATATTGGAGTTCTCCACTGTAACGCTGCGCTTGTTGATGGTGACGTTGACGTTGCGCAGGTTCGGGCCGTCCTGATCGGACCAGAGCATCGCCTTCGTCCCTGCGTTACGGATGTTGTCCGTCGTGTTGAGCGGTGTTGCCGTATCCTCATAGGTATAGATCTTGTTCGTCGTCGTGTCGAGGGTCTTGTCATAGGTGACATTCGATGTGTTGCCGACGTTGCCTGCCCCGTCCACGATCTTCACAATCTTGCTGTCGTACGTCAGCCCTGTGATGTCTGCGTGATTGTTCGAGATGGGATCCTTATTTGCATCCCCCGCAACGGCAAAGCCGTCCTTCTGATTGAACTTGCGGTAGCTGTAGTTCGCACCGATTGAGCCAACGGAATCCACACGCCCGTTCATAAATGCGGTCAGGAGCGGAAGCGTCCGCCCCTCGTAGATGCGCCACTTCGCACCGGGCGCACCGTCGTTGTTGATGCTCCAGTTGGAATCGGAGTAGGTTTTTGAGGCGTAGGCATCCTTGTCCCCGGTTGCACCTATTTTTTCAGCTTTAGTACCATTGATTTTATATGTGTTGGTGGCAGCACCTGTCGAGAGCGCATTATCATTCGACGAAAATTTTGTACCGACAACACCATAGGAATTCTTGATCGTTGTCTGGTCATCTGGGTCTGCGATATACAAAAAATATGCCGCAGTCCCATCGGTATTCGTTGCCGAACTATATGAATTCGATATATCTGTTTTTTTCCCCGAGTGCCCAACAATGCCGCCACCGGTAAAATACGCTGTTGTCCCGGGATTATCTCTACCGAGAACAGCCTTGCTGTATGCACTGTCAATGACCGTATGATCCGAACCACTAGATGTGGCACTCCCGGTAGATCCAACAATCCCGCCATATCTGCTCCTACGCCCCTCCACCTTTGTGGTCTCCGTCGCATATACATTCTTCAGGATGGACGTACCTGACGTATGCCCTGCAAGGCCGCCCGCATAGCAATGACTGTTATCACGTTTTCCTTTAATGGTCGCCTGGGAAACGCCGAGGTTCTCTATGCGCGCATTGCTGACCTCGCCAAACAGTCCCGCACTGTCGATATTATTACCACTATTGGAGATATTAAAATTCTGTACGCGAAAGAAATTACCGTCAAATTTGCCGGTAAATGCACCTCGCCCATTCCCCCCGATGGGCGTATGCTCTGCGCCGCCGAGGTCAATGTCCTGCTCAAGCATATAGTTGCCCGCGAGCGTTGTGATGTCCGTATTGATCGCGTCCAGCTCGGCTTTATCCTTGACGAGCTTATAGTATTCGGGATTGACACTCACAGTGTGGACGGTATAGTTCGTGGGAGCTGCTGCCGTGCGATAGCCGATATGGGCATAGCCGCCATCGGGATCGGTGGCACTCGATGCGGCAGGTGCAGTATACATATCAACGGAGCTGAGAGTCCCGCCACTCGTCTTCACATCGGCCGCATTGAGGAAGCGGATATGTGAACCGTGCACCTCGACTGACGTTGCCGTGATCTTGCCCATATTCACAACATCGGCTTTCAGCGTGGCGTTATTGACGAGAGGGGATGTGCCCGCCGACTCAAAGGCAGTCTTTGCGGTACTCGATACGCCATCCTGTGTGGAGACATGAAGATGCCCGACGTTGACCTCTGCACCCTTGCCGAAGATCACGCCGTTCGGATTGACGATATAGACATTGTTGCCACCCTCGATCTTTCCGTTGATGTTCGAGGTGTTCGCACCCGTGACGATGTTCAAATAGTTGTTCGTCTTATTGCCGCCATCATACTGAACGGTCTCACCGTGATTGACAGAGTAGTCCCGCCAGTTGATGACGTTATTCGTCGCTGTTGCTGTGATCTTCGTCGTGTTCGCGGTATTGCGGTCAAACTTGACCCCTGCTGTGTAGTCATGCTCACCCGTTGGCGCGGCAAATCCGACCTGTGGAATCAGAAAAGCGCCCGCCATACCTGCGATAATTGCATAGCGCACACGTTGCGAAAGTTCCGTTCGATAGTTCTTCATGTCCGATTCCCCCATTGACCCATTACTGCTTATACATTATATCGGATAGTATGCCATATTTTATAATAGCATAGGCGTATGATAAAAACAAAAAAGTCCTCCAATCGTCCCAAAGATGATTGGAGGATTTTCCTAGATTCCCTATATTTCAGAGCATTGCCTTATATCGTCCCCACTCTGACTGCGGGATTGCGAGTACAGACATTGCCTTCTCTACAGAGAGCTGAAGCTCCGTCATCATGCGTCGAATGGCTGAAATGCGTTCGCGTTCCATGCCGCGCTCCAGCGCCTCTGCCACACGTTCCTCACTCACATCCCGAATCAGAGCATCCAACGCCGCATTCATCGTACTCTCTCCTTCCTCAGTCTTCTTAAACCGTCCCGTCCGTTCGGCAAGCACATCGTAGTACATCTCATCAGGATTTGCACAGCGAAAATCATGCATCAACTGACCGAGCGGCGTGCTCACGTCCGTGATTGAACTATTGACATAGATAATATGTGAACCATCGTCAAAGACATCATCTGTTTGTATTTTAGCGTATTCAATGTGTGCGTGCAAGGAATACTTCCGTCATCTTTTTGTGCCCCTTCCACCGCTTACGCGATCCCCCTTCCCCGTCATAACGGGGAAGCCTTAAGATAACGGTATATCACTGTCTCCCGGCAGGGCGAGGATGCGAATGTACCAAAAACAAAATCTCCCCTGCCGGAGCAAGGGAGACATCTAACTATTTCGGTTTACTGTAACAGGCTCAGCACTGCGCTCGAGTTCTGATTCGCCTGTGCGAGCATCGCCTGTGCCGACTGCGTGAGCACGTTGTTCTTCGTGTATGCCGTCATTTCCTTCGCCATGTCGGAGTCACGGATGACAGACTCAGAGTCCTGCACGTTCTCGGATGCTGTGACGAGATTGCTGCTCGTATAGCCGAGGCGGTTCTGCGCTGCACCGATGGCAACCATCTGATCGGTCGCCTTGATGAGCGCATTCTCAAAAACATTGATCGCGGCATTCGCCGCCTCGCGTGTCGTCACCTGGACCTTCGGTCCCAGACCAACAACCTGTGTTCCAGGCTGCCAGCCTGTCGTGTCGCGGTTCCATCCCATGCCGTTTGCAGACTGCAGACCAAGCGCCACCGACCGCATATCTGTGAAGCCGACCTTCGTCGCCTGATTCGCCATCGTCCCTGTCTGAAGGACGATGGAGTTGTCCGGGGAGGGGTTCTGTGCACGCACCGTCTCGCGGAAATCGTCGAGCACAGCATTGACTTCGTTGCGCATACGCCCTTCGCTGTCCGTCACGCGGAAGGTTATCCCGCTGATCTGATTCTCCACACCGGCATTGCGTGCACGGATGGAGATTGCCGGCTGATTGTCTGGCGTATAAATTTTCCTGCCGTATTCATCAATACCGATTTGCGCATCCTTGCGATAGTAGCTGGCATGACCGTTCGTGATAAGCCCCATCGCATCATTAAGGGAGCTCGTCCCAATCGGGGAAAACGAGTTCGTATAGGTAACGCCATTCCTCACCCACGATACGGTAATCGTATCCGAGGAATGTATACCGACATCGTTGCCGTCGCGGCGCTTGAGTTCGGTCAGACCGTCTGTCGGATCTGTGTCCTTTGCAAGACTCATATTGGCAAAGGTTGAATATGTCCCTTTCCGGTTCGGACGATCTCCCTCAACGATCCCGTTCTTTGAGCCGTCGATCAGATACTTCCCGTTGTACGTGGTCAGTGCATTGTCGTCGATCTGATCGATGAGGCGGTCAATCTCCTTCTGGATGACCGCACGATCCTCGTCCGTGTTCGTATCGTTTGCGGCGTTGATCGCCTTTTCCTTCAGCGTGCGCAAAATGTCGATGGTGGACTGCACCGCCCCCTCTGCCGTCCGCAGGAGTGCCGAGCCGTTCTTTGTATTCGTATCGTCCTGATCGAGCGCACGCACCTGCACGCGCATCCGCTCCGAGATCGCCATCCCCGAGGCATCGTCCCCCGCGCTGTTGATCTTCATGCCCGAAGAGACCTTCTGCAGACTCTTCGAGAGTGCGCTCTCATTCTTGTTGAGCGTGTTGAGCGTATTCACCGCCGGCATATTATTCTTGACCACCATCGCCATAAAGACTGCCTCCCTGACTGTTATCTATGGATGTGTACCGAAATAATTACGTAAATAGACGGAGATACGCCGTCTTGAAAGTTATATCGTCAAAATGGTGGAGGGACTTAAATATTTTTCCAATTTCTTTCCTTGACTTGATCCCTTACGCAATCAAACACAACAAGCAAAGAGGACGGCTATTCAATAGTTTTTCACATCGTATGACTCAGCCGCTTGCAGTTGGAAGCGCCGCTTTGATCTGGCGCAGATACTCAATCGTACATCCGGTTTGTCTTGAAATTTCTTCTAACGAGAGATTTTTTCCAAGCAACGGCAATACTTGCAACATCATCTGTATTGTCTCTTTGCGCTCCTCCTTGCGCTCCTCCTTGATCTTCATCTCGTACGTCATGTAACCCACCGCCTCTCCTTCGATCATCTTGACCTTCTGTATTTCCTCATCAATCTCCTGCACAAAGCGGTCTGCTGTCAGCACTCCGTCAACGTACTGCAAAAACGCCTTGATGGAGGAGTCAATCTCTCCAATCGAGCCCTTCGTATTGAGAAATATCTTGCGCGCATCATCCCGCAGTCGCAAATCCGTATCCTCTATACAGCGATTCTCGAATGTGTAGAGATACCGCCCCGCATCAAACGGATCAAAGGGGCATATAAATATGATAATCGTTGGGTTCAGACTGTCATAGTCCGCCCCCAACGCCATCAGGTCAACATCCATCATCGACTGATAGTAGCGCGTCCGCTTCGAAAGCCCATCGCCCTCGGGCTTTCGCACTTGCATCTCGATGTTATAGACCGTTCCTGCATCATCCTTCACGTAGACATCCAGACGAACGCCCTTGCTGTGATAGCGCGCCGCCAAGGTTTTCTCTGTTTCGAGATAGTCAATGTCCTCAATCTCAATGTGAAGAATCCGCTCAAGCATCTGCTTGCAGATACGCTTACGGCTCATGATGAGCTTGAACATATAGTCATCCTGAATCGTCAGTTCTTCCCACGGCTTGATTCGATACTCACTCATGACATCACCTCTCTACTTCTATTTTATGAATTTTTGCGGCGGAATGCAAGAAAAACAAACTGTTAGGAAATCACTGACAAGGGGCTGTTGCACGAAACGCTCGTGCAGCAGCCTCAATTTTGTTGCAAAAAACAGTTCCCGGTGTTTTCAAACACCGAGAACTGGCGTAAAATAAGGGTATGAACAACCAAATTTTACACAAGGATTATACATCCTTCGGAGGCTCATTTCAAGTCAGCCTCCCCCTCAATTTTGAATTTCAAATCGAACGGGACGATCCCGTCCGTCCCCTGCGCCACTGCA
>NZ_CP016201.1:1463889-1464915 GCF_001683335.1 Selenomonas sp. oral taxon 126 | reverse complement strand
TTTTGAGCTTCCACCGAGCAGAGCGAAACCTCATCGCACCGCACAAACTGCTCGCCATCCTCATCTATGCCTACATGAACCGCATCTACAGTTCCCGCCGCATCGAGGATGCCTGTCGCAGGGACATCAACTTCATGTACCTCTTGGAGGGCTGTCCTGCGCCCGATCATACGACCATCGCCCGTTTTCGCAAGAAGCACTTCGCTCCCTGTGCCAAGGAGATTCTCGCACAGATGGCACTCCTGCTCGGGGAGGTTGGTGCAGTCTCATTTCAGAACCTCTTTGTGGACGGAACTAAGATCGAGTCCGTCTCCAATCGGTACAGCTTCGTCTGGAAGAAGGGCGTCCAAAAGCACTGCAGCAGGCTTATGGAGAAGCTTTCTGCTTTTCTTGCATACGTGGAGAAGGAGTTCGGTATCCATCTGCGCCATGGCGGGGACATCCACGTCCGACATCTGAAACGACTGCGCCGCCGCTTGAAGCACGTGCAGAAGGCGCAGGGCATCGTCTTCGTCTATGGGAGCGGAAGACGAAAGAGCATGCTTCAGCGTGCAATAGAGACACTGGACACGTATCTTCTCCGTCTGAAGGACTACACGAAGAAACTCCACATCTGCGGGGCACGTAACAGCTTTTCAAAGACCGACACGGAGGCAACCTTCATGCGGATGAAAGAAGATGCGATGAAGAACGGTCAGCGAAAGCCCGCCTACAACCTCCAATATGGTGTAGAGGCATCCTTCATCGTATGGGCAGGTATCTATGCGAATCCGACGGATACAAGGACACTCATCCCGTTCTTGGAAGATTTTCAGGAATACATCGGAACAAGAAGCAGGAACATCATCGCCGATGCAGGCTATGAGAGTGAGGAGAACTACCTGTATCTGCGGGACAAGGGACAGGCATCCTACATCAAGCCGAACAACTACGAGATCAGCAAGAAGCGCAAGTGGAAGAACGACATTGGACGGCGTGAGAACATGGTGTATCTTGCAGGAGAGAACGTCTACCTATGTGCCGAGG
>NZ_CP016201.1:1459020-1463864 GCF_001683335.1 Selenomonas sp. oral taxon 126 | reverse complement strand
GTCAGCGAAAGCCCGCCTACAACCTCCAATATGGTGTAGAGGCATCCTTCATCGTATGGGCAGGTATCTATGCGAATCCGACGGATACAAGGACACTCATCCCGTTCTTGGAAGATTTTCAGGAATACATCGGAACAAGAAGCAGGAACATCATCGCCGATGCAGGCTATGAGAGTGAGGAGAACTACCTGTATCTGCGGGACAAGGGACAGGCATCCTACATCAAGCCGAACAACTACGAGATCAGCAAGAAGCGCAAGTGGAAGAACGACATTGGACGGCGTGAAAACATGGTGTATCTTGCAGGAGAGGACGTCTACCTATGTGCCGAGGGCAAACGCCTCAGTGCGGTGGGCACGCGCAGGACAAAGAGTGCAGGCGGATACATCAGTGAAAAGACGATCTATGCGTACGCGGAGTGCAGGGAGTGTGAACGGAAGGGGCAGTGCATCCACGGCAACCACAGCAAGATACCGCTTCAGGAGCGGGTAAAACGGTTGGAAGTGAGCAAAGTCTTTCAGCGGGAGCGGGAGGAAAATCTAGCACGGATACGCAGCACGGAGGGAATCCTCCTGCGGATGAATCGGAGCATACAGGTAGAGGGTGCATTTGCACAGATCAAGGAGAACTTCGGATTCCGACGGTTTCTGACGCGGGGACAAGAGAGCGTCTTAGGAGAAGCAATCCTGCTGGCACTTGCTCACAATGTCTTGCGGTTGCACGAAAAGATACAGCGGGACGCGGTGGGGCGGCATCTTATTGCGCTCAAGGAAGCTGGATAGGACACGGGACAGAAAAACAAATAAGGGCAGAAGAACAAGGGCGAATACAGGGATCGCCCTTGTTCCTCTGCCCTGTTTTAGTGGATCTTGTCTTTTTTGCTGGGCTTTTACGAAAATGATATGCTTCCATGAAAAGAGGGCTACTGTACGAAGACAAATTTGCCTTCGTGCAACAGCCCCATGATTACATCATATTCTACTCAATAATCGTAATGCGTCCCTGCCCCTCGGGGTTCTCATAGCCCGCGCCAATGCTGCCGCCCTGTGCCTCAATATAGGCGGCGATGGTTTCGACATCGGAGAGTGCAGAGTCGAGGAGGATGGGCGTGCCGTCGAACATGGTCATGCCGTTGCCGCTGTTGCGCATGATGTAGGAGGTGCCGACGACGGTATAGTCCTGCGTGAGATCGAGCGGCTCGCCATTCACCATGACATCCCTGACGCGGTACTCACCCGCGACGCGGACGAAGCCGCCCTGTCCATCGCGCTCCACCGAGGACGGCACGCGCGCGTCGATGGTGTAGGTCAGCCCCGAGACGTGGAGGAATCCGCCGGAGTCTTCGGGATACTTCGCCGCACCGAGTTCGAGCGCGTCGAGCAACTGCTGCCCCATGACGCTGCGCTTAACGAGGGTATTCGTAAAGGGGAATGTGCTCGAAAGTGTGTTGTAGGTAATCGTCCCTGTCAGAATCGGCGTACGGAAGCTGCCGCCGTTGACGATCGCCACATCGGCATTCGTGGACGCACGGAGGGCATCTGTCACAAAGTCGCCGATATTCGTCTCGCCCCTGCGCACGCGGAGCACGCCGTCGATGTCCGTCACGAGGTCGACGGTCGCCGTGCCGACAGGTCTCGCAAGCTGTTCGTCCGCCTTCGACATTTCCTCGTCCGCGACCTGCTTGACGGTCGGATCGAGCGCGGTCAGCCCCTTCACGAGCTCGCCGCTGACACTGCCATCGTCGTGAATGACGATCTTGCCGACTGTTGCCAGCTTCGTTCCGGTCTGCTCAACGAGAACGTCTTCGCCGTCCTTGTTCTTGTCGATGCGCGTATACTGCTCGTGGGAATGCCCGTCGATGATGACGTTGATGCCGCTCGTGTGTGCCGCCAGAGCGCCGCTCGACCAGACGGGGACTGCACCGGTCGTGCCGAGATGCGCGACGAGCACGACATACTCCGCCCCTTCGGCACGCGCCTGATCGACGGTCTTCTGCACCTGTGCATAGAGCTTTGTGCCGTCCTCGTCCTCGCAGAATCCATAGATGTACTTTCCATTTTCATCCTGAAAGAACTTCGGCGAGGAGGATATGAGTGTCTCGGGCGTCGTCACACCGATGAGCGCAATCTTCTTGCCGTCGAGCGTGATGTGCTTATGCGTTGGAAAGACAGGCTCGCCCGTGCGCTTGTCGATGAAGTTGCAGCTGTAGTAGCCGCACCCAAGCTGCGCGGCGAGCTCCAGATAGCGATCCATGCCGAAGTCGTACTCGTGATTGCCGGGGATGGCGAAGTCGTAATCCGCACTGTCCATGATGCGGATGATTGCCGCACCTCGGGACAGGCTACCGATCGGTTCGCCCTGAATGGCATCGCCCGCATCCACGAGGATGACCTCCGGATTCTCCTTCTGAAGGTCATGTTTGTACTGCGTAACGGCGGCGATGTGGATGTTCTTCGCGATGCCGCAGTGGATGTCGTTCGTGTGGAGAATGACGGCATCCGCCCACGCGGTCAGCGGCAGTGCAGAGACAAGGAATCCTGCGGCGAGACTGCCGAGCAGCCTTTTGAGCTTCGTTTTCATACGTGCGCCTCCTTTATCAGAATCCAAAACATTCCTATTGGTGTTCTAATACGCCTTGAGTTTTGTTCTGTCAAGAAACACCGTTATTTGCGGCCGGAATGACAGCTTTTAATTGGCGCAGGTACTCAATCGTGCACCCAGTTTTTTTAGCTATTTCTTCTAAAGGTAGGTTTTTTCCCAGAAGCGGAATAATGTGCAGCACATCCCTCATTCCTTCTTTCCGCTCCTCTTTCATCTTCATCTCGTACGTCATGTAACCCACCGCCTCTCCTTCGATCATCTTGACCTTCTGTATCTCCTCATCAATCTCCTGCACAAAGCGATCTGCTGTCAGCACTCCATCGACATACTGCAAGAATGCCTTGATGGAGGAGTCGATCTCTCCTATCGTGCCCTTCGTATTGAGAAATATCTTGCGCGCATCATCCTGCAACCGTAAATCCGTATCCTCGACACAGCGGTTCTCAAACGTATAGAGATATCGTCCTGTATCAAACGGATCGAACGGACAGATAAAGATGATAATGGTCGGGTTCAGGCTGTCATAGTCCGCGCCCGATGCGAGCAAGTCGGCATCCATCATCGACTGATAGTAACGCGTACGCTTCGAGAGTCCGTCACCCTCGGGCTTTCGCACCTGCATCTCGATGTTATAGACTGTTCCCGCATCGTCTTTTACATAGACATCCAAACGAACACCTTTGCTGTGATAACGCACCGACACAGATTTCTCCGTCTCAAGATAATGAATATCCTCGATCTCAATGTGAAGAATCCGCTCAAGCATCTGCTTGCATATACGCTTGCGACTCATGATGAGCTTAAACATATAATCGTCCCGAATCGTCAGCTCTTCCCACGGCTTGATCCGATACCCACTCATACGCTCACCTCTTTTCTCTATTTTACGAATTTTTGCAGGAGAGCGCAAGAAAAACACGCAGATAAATAATCTTTGATTGTCATACCTTATTCGGTCTGATAAAATATATGTAACGGAGGTGATGCCCATGCTGTCGATCAAAGTCACGAAGGTCATTCCTCTTGAGAATCTATGCCTTCTCCTGTGGGACTTTCTTTTCCGACAACATAACGAACTGCAAATGA
The DNA here is from genome assembly GCF_001683335.1 of Selenomonas sp. oral taxon 126. GTDB lineage: Bacteria > Bacillota > Negativicutes > Selenomonadales > Selenomonadaceae > Centipeda. The sequence continues at coordinate 1,460,177 of NZ_CP016201.1, read as the reverse complement.
GGGTATTCAAATGGAACATTTCATTACAGCAATCCATATCAATCATGTGCGCCATTTGAAGGATATTGACATTCCTCTTTCCTCTGAGAAGCGCCAGCATTTGATCCTGACGGGGCGAAATGGAAGCGGTAAGACAAGTGTATTGGATGCGCTGAAATTATACTTGATGCTCTACCCCTGTAACGAATATGAAATGAACTTTTATAGTCAATTCTTTTCAAAAAATCCACCCCTAATAAATCATCGCATCATCAAGAATTTGACACTGCCCCCCGTTCCAAACATGATGGTGTCAGAAGATCTGTTACCTGACCCACTTCCTCGGAAAACGGGTATTCTTGTAGATTTTTCAACGAGTACATCTACATTACAGAGTGAAATAAACGCAGGAAACTTTATTATAGCATTCAATATCCATTTGCGCAAAGGCGTGATATGTTAAATCGCATGATGTATCCACCGAAGCAATAGTGTCAAGGCTTCACGGGAATAACATCAATCATTTTACGCAAAGACGAAATAGCTACACAGAAGGTGAATCATGGTGTTTTGTAGGCAAATTGTAGACAAATGTAGACAAGAAAAACAGAGGGGACGGCGCACGATACGCTGTCCCCTCTGTTCGTTTATTTGTCACCACTCAGCCACGTTATACATTACCGTCACGCCCTTATAACGCCCGCCGTCAAAGTGCGCCAACGCCTCAAAACGCCCCTGCTCATACCCCACCGACATAAGCGCCTTGCCGTCAATCACGGATGCGCCCGCCTTGATGCGGCGGTCTTTGCGCAGATTGACCTTGTACACGTCAACCTTCTGCTCTTCGCGCGGCAGCGTTTTCCCATCCTTGTCCTGCGTAATCGGCGTGACGATGGTGCGGTCACTCTTTTCCCGCGCCGCCCGTGGCAGTGTCGGACTGTCCTCCTTGATCTGCCGCTCAACGACCTGCGCCGCACGCTCTACAGTAGGAGCGGTAACATGGTACGTCACTGTAGGCGCACGCTGCCCCGCCTGCACCTCCGCAAGTCTCCGCTGCAAGGCCTCTGCGTTACTCTTGGAGATATCCAGTTGCTGACGCAGTGTCTTAGCGTCTTGCGTTTGCTCTTGCGACATGACAGCGGGCTTTTCCGCCGTCGTCTGCTCCGAGGCGGAACTCC
>NZ_CP016201.1:1450754-1458152 GCF_001683335.1 Selenomonas sp. oral taxon 126 | reverse complement strand
CGTCGTCTGCTCCGAGGCGGAACTCCGCCCGAGCGCATACGCAGCACCGAGGAGCACCACACACAGCATCACCAACAACGCCGCCCTGTATCTTATAACGACAGCCCGCGCCCGATATAGCATGACACCCACCCCCTACACATACACGCGCTCCACACCGTACGCGACCGCCGCCTCATGCTCGATACGACAACCGCGTGCCTCTGCATACCCCTGCACGAACACAGCAACATCCGCATCCGCGAGCAACATAAGACTCTTTCCAAGATATGCCAGCGCAACATTCTTAAAACCCGCCGTATGGAACTCATTGGGAAGAAAACTCTTGATCTCCTCTACACCCTCCCCATAAAAGCGCTCCGTAATCTGCGCCAAAATTGCATCACGTTCCGCACGAATCTCTTCATGCTTACGCCCACGCATCGGCTGCGAAATAAAAACCCTCTTCATTATTTTCTTCCTCCAATCAATCACTGCGCCGCATAGAAATTCGCCTTGCCGACAATCGTATCCAACATCTCATAGAGATACTCCCCCGGACACGCTGTCGACATCAGCTCCCTGTGCCCAACGATGTGGTCGCGGTCGATCGGCAGACCATAGTCCGTGCAGATGTTCGCCAGCAACATAGCTGCACTCTCAATCTGCGCATCCGTCGGCTCACCGATCTCAAAGTTGCCACAGACGTGGATGCCGATGGTATAGGAATTGTGCCTGTATGCGTGCGCACCCACCGTCCAATGCGGCCGCCCCTGCTCCACCGTGCCGTCCTTACGGATCACATAGTGATACCCGATGCACGTCCATCCCTGCCCCTTGTGCGAGGCATCGATCTCCGCCGCCGAGAGGTCGTCATCAACGGCATTGCCCGTGTGATGGATGACAATCTTATCGGTCACGCCGCGTGTTCTCAGATTGTCGTAATCGATGTCCAGATATGTATCAACAACAGGTACTCTCTCCATGTCACTTCTCTCCCTTCTCATCAGGCTTATCGCCCGTATCCTTCACGACACCGCCCCTCTTACGGACCAAAGCAGCGAACGCGCCCGCCTCCACAACACCCGCCCCCTGCAAATTCTCCATAATAGACACAAACTCCGTCATTGCCAGATACCCGATCACCAGCCCCGTTGCAAACGCAGGAGACTCCACATGCCCCAGCATAAAATCCAGCACCGCCGCCGAAAGCACCACCACAATATAGCTCAGAATCTTATGCACGAACCCCCTTCGCATCTCCTTACTGCTGATATAGCGCGCCCGATGCGCCGCCCGCAGACCCTTGCACGCCTGCCAAAGCGACGGCGCAGCCACCCCGCCATCCAGCAGACAGCGACGCGAAAGCGACAAACACTTCGTAAAAAGATCCGCAAACACCAGCAGCACAAACCCCGCAAACAACTGCGCATGCTCCTCGGCGGCAACCGACACCACACAGGACAGCATCAGCTTCACCGCCCAGCCCTCCTGCAGCCTCTGCAGCACATGAACAAACGACTCCACAAAAATCCTCCTCTCAACAACAACACACAACCTGCCATCCCCATCAAAGAATCGCCCGCCCCATCACACGAGCCTCATCGCCGCACCCAGTCGCAGCATCCATCCCACACAACAGCACCCAAACCTCACACAACCGCGCCCCTCACCTCCTCAACCCCCACACAGCCTCCGCGCCGCCGCGCCCCTCACCCCCTCAAAAACCCGTCCCCCACAGCCTCCGCACCTCCTTAGCGCCGCAGCGCGTGTCAAAACCCACGCACAAATCCCCGCAACAAAACCACCGCCGGCCCCTCAAAAATCCACCGCCGGCCCCTCAACCCCCCACAGCCGCATCGCGCCGCCTACACAAACACATCCACCGTCAGGGTCGCCCCCGCAAGCACCGCCGCAGCCCCCTTCAGCTTCACCTCCGCACAGCAGTAATACGTCAGCTTATCATTCGAGCGGTCATCATCATACACATAGTCACCCTCCTGCGTCACATCGACCAGCTCCTCCCACGCCATCACATAGCGCGCCCCGTCCGCCGCCTCCTGCCGCACCGCCTGTGCACAATGGGCATTCGTACACTTCCACCCGCGCCCGCCGGCAAAATCCGACACCTCCATCGACAACATCTCCACACCCGCAGGACAGAAAAGCGTTGCACGGAACGCCGCAACCTGATGATTCGGCAGCGCCATCATCACCTTGCCCAGCGTATACCCCGCAATCGTCCCATCCGCCTTCGCCGCCGCCGAAAAACCGCCCACGCGCACCTTGCCCGCAGGTGCCTCCCCCGCAGCGCCCGAACCTCCGCCGGTCCCCCCGGAGCCGCCGCCCGACAAACCACCCGCAGAGCCGCCCACATTGAGTGCGAGAATCGCCGCCGCCATCTCCCCCGGCGTATAGCGGGCAGACGCCCCATTCTTCGCCCGAATCGCATTGGCAATATCCGCCAAATGCGTAGTCGTCACAAGTACCTGCATCAGAACCGCACCCCATCCCCATTCACAGCCGCAGGCGCAGCAGACGCCGCCCCGCGCCCCACAATCGTCGGCGCGGGATTCCCCTCATGGCAAAAATACCCCTTTGCGAACGTGCGGAACCGATAGCAGTCCACATTGTTCACCTTGATCCTCCACGCCCCCGTAGATCCGAGCTTCGTCGGCACATCCGTCCCCTTCTCCCAGAACGCGAACACATCCCCCGACCCCTTCATATTCGTCGTAATATCCTCCAGATTGATCTGCCCCGGCAGCTCCAACCGCCCATCGAACACACACACATAGTTATTCCCCGCGTGCGACACCACATCCCCCTCATAGAACTGCGTCTTGGGCGCCCACACCTTCGTCGCCGCCTGCGTCGTATGCTGCCAGATCATATCCCCATCGATGCAGCGGCCATTGCCCGGCACAGGCACCTGCCCGCCCGTCGTCCCATCCTGACGCACCAGCTCATACACCTGCAGCACACCCGCATCATCATACGACAGACAGAACGCCCCCTGCGCCCACCACGCACCGGGCTGCCAATCCTTCCCATAGAACGCGAGCCTTGCCGTCCCCTCCGTGAACGACTGCAGCCACGGCGTATTCACAGGAGGCGCCTCATTCAGCGTACCGCCCTCCACCACGCGATAGAGACGGTGATCCGCATACAGCACATCCCCCGCCGCCACCGTCATCCGTGGCGTAAACTGCCTCGTGATAAAAGCATCCGCAGGCCGTACATACCGCCAGTAGCACGCATCCAGATTCTTCGGATAGACATCCTCCCCCTCGATCACCGTCCCCGCCGTATGACGCGGCCGCCAACCGTTCGACACCCCCGCCGCCGTACACACATAGCAGTAGACAGGCAGCCACGGTGACGACTCCGTAAAACACGCATCCCCCGGTGCATAGCGGCGCGCCGCCTCCCAGCGGTGCCGCTCCACATAGCGCAGCGTCGCCGACCCGAGAGAGAACTCCGCCCCGCTCACATCCGACGGCGCATTTGCGGCAGACGGCACAGGCAGCCGCCCCGCCCTCGTCACAAGGAAATAGCGGAGATCATAGAACACCGTCTTGCCCCCCGCATCGAGGAACTTCTCATACAGCCGCACAAACTGCCCCGGCACCACCGACAACTCCTCACCCGAGACAGGCTCCCCGCTCATCCAGTCAATCCCGCGCCCCACATAGCGCCATGCGAGAGAGCCGGTCGCATCATTCCCGAGATCCCGCGACACATCCGCCAGCACCGACGGCCCCTTCGTACTCGTCGTACAGTTACGCTTCCCCGCCACCATAAAATACACCAGATACGTATCCGGATTGTAACTGTAGAAACGACAGTTTCGCACCGTCACATCCGGGAAACGGTACGAATCCAGCGTCGACACAGCCTCAGGCGAGAAATCAATCTTGCACACATCGAACTCCTTGCCGTCAGGATCCCTCAGATACGCATTGCAGTTCTCAATCAGCACCGTCCCCTCAAAAATCCGCCCATACGTCAGATTGAACTCCAGCAAATGCGCATTCGGATAACTGTCCGCATCCAGCTGATTGATATAGAAATTACTGTTCGTCACCCGCACAATCCCGCGCCCCTCGCCAATCTGAATCGCGTGGTTAAATAGATTGCACTCGTCGATATAGAGATTGTAAAAATAATTATGGATATCCAGACGGTTGATACTCACCCGCGCGATATGCACATCCTTCACACAGTTCATCGCCGTCGCGCCCCAGTACCCCTGCACCGAGATATCATGGAGCTTCAGATTCAGACAGTTCGTCGCGCGGATCACATAGCCGCTCGTCCCATTCGACGACCCCGCCTTTTTGCCCGCTGCATTGAACCCGACAATATCCGACACCTCCACATTGTACGCACCCCAAATGTAGATCATCGTATTCTTGAACCGCGTATTGTGCAGCTCCGCCGCATTCGGCACAAAATTGAACCCGCTGATATGCGCATTGTGACACTTGCACCAGAGCACCGAGCAATACTTATTCGCCGTCGTATCCAGCATCACATCGCAGCCCTTAAAGTAGTAATGTGTCGCCGGCAGCATCGTATAGCTGCACGTAAAATGCGAATTCACCGTCTGCGTCGCCGTCTCATGACCGTCATACGACGACACAAGAGAACTGATCTCAAGCCCCCCGGGATACGTCCAGTCATACGTAATCGGCGAAGTCAAAAGCCCATCCATCGTATGCAGCAGCAGCTCATAGCGGGGTTCTGAGTACAGATACCCCCCGTCATCACGCACCGCATACGGCTCCTCCTTCAGAGAGAGCAGCGCATTCGGATGCAGCTCACTGAAATTGCCCCCGGTCTTCACGACAAAATTATCCCGCCGGAACGAATCCGTCGTCTCCTTCAGCGGCTCGAACGCCAGATAATCCTCCTCATTGTCCCCCCAGAGATAAAAGCCATACCAGGTCGCATTTACGTCGCGAATGAGGAGCTTCGACCCCGAGAGATCCACATTCCCGCAGCAGATAATCGGCTCATTGTCATCCTTTCGGATCACACCCTCATGATTGGCGACCCGCACAGCATAGTGCCTGCGCCCCGTCATCGGCTCGATCGAGAACGACTCCTTCTGATAGCGGTGACACATCCGCAGCGCATCCCCGTCATCCGACATTCCGTCCAGCTTCGCGCCGAACATCCGATAGTTCACCACGGATTCGTCAATCACCGCATAGAGATGCTTCCTCTTCGGTGTCTTCCCGTCACTCTCATAGCACGGAATCGGCTGCCCCTTGGCATCCTTCTTCAGCACATAGTCGCCATTTTCATCCACCACAGGCGACCCATCCATCTGATAGACCAGCTCGTACTCCTGCTCCTTTGTCGCGCCCAGATCCACCGCCCAGGGACAGGCGGACGCCGACCAGAGATAGCGGCACACATAGTGCGCCCCGCCGCCATCCCCCTTGCGGTAGTAGCCCAGCAGCTTGAACTCCGACCCGAACGACAGCCCCTTTGTTCCATTCGCGACCAGCGCCGCCATCGTCGGGAACGAGAGCAGCCCCTTGCCACCGCCCGGCACCTGCTCCACAATCACATGCGGCGGCTTCGTACCGCTGATCCCGCCCTTTATGCAGCGATCCAGCTCCTCACGCAGCTCCTGCACAATCATCGTCAGCTTATCCGGCATCCGCTCCACCGTAGGCAGCGGATACTTCTCCCCCAGATCCACCATCTGCGTCATCGGCGTCCTGCGATAGATCACCAGCTTCTGCCCCTTCGCCAGGAGCGGCGGACGCTCCGCGAGCGGCTTCTCCTCCCCCGGCGCATAGCCCGGATACAGCACCACATGCGCGTGCGCATCCACGAAATAATCCGCCGCCAGCAGCGTCTCCGACTGCGACGCCCCATCATAGACCAGCACCTTCACATCATCCACATCCGCGAACGGGAACGCAAACGGGAACCGCTGCGTCACCCCGTCCCCCTCATAGATCACCTTCGTCACCAGATAGTTAATCATCGTCCGCTCCTTTCAGCCCCGCTCCGGCGCGCCTTCCCCCTCTTCGGCTTCTCCGGCTTCGGCGGCACCTCTTTCGGGCGCAGCTTCTTGTCAAAGAACACCGCGCGCAGCACATTGCGCACATCGGGATCATAGTAGTTATCCGACTCCATCATATCCTCAGCATATTGCAGCAGCGAGAACAGCCCGTCCGAGAGCGTATTCGTCACACCCGTGCGCGCCGCCGTGAACGTACTCACCGCCTGCGCCCCCGACCGCATCACATCGAGCACACCCACCTCCTTCTTGGGCTTTCGGTACTTCTTCTCCTCCTCATATCTCCTGCGCTCTTTCGGCGACATCTTCCGGAGACGCGCACGTTCCGCCTCCTCCTTCTCCTCACGCTCGAGATCCTGCTTACCCATCTTGATCATCAGATCAACCGTCGCCTCCACCTGATTCAGACCGCGTGCGGCAACAGACCCGAGCTCGAAATTCCGTCCGGACGTCTGCCCGTCAAAAATCCGCGCAGAGACAAACCCGCTCAGATCGCGCACCACGGGAATCAACCCCGTTGCCGTCGACAGCACATTCCGACCGAGCACCTTCATGAACCGCTCCTCCCAAGGCACCTCCTCGCGCACCATCTTGCCGGACTTTGGATCCTTCACCATCCGATAGCGATCCCTCTCACCATCACCATCCAGCCCCAGCACAGCCTTACCGATTGCACCGATGATCATCACCAGAACCATACGGCAGAGCACCGAGCGCGCCAGCGGCATCCAGACACGCACATGCGCCCATCCGTCTGCGGCATACTTCCCCTTGAAATAGGATTCAGCAAGCGCATTGAACTGCGTATTGAAGAACGAATAAAACGACGTCAACATCTTCCTCAGCTCACTGCGCGAACGCTGGATCGCCGACAGATCCTTCGTCTGCCCCGAGCCGAACGTATCGCGCACCGCCGCGTCCCCCGCCTGCACCGCGCGCAGCTCGGCCTCCTTGATCCGCTCCTTCTCATCGAGGATAGGCAGCTCCCCCGCACGCTCCAGGCGCAGCCCCGCCTCATAGAACTCCTTCTCCTTTGCGGCAAACGCCTCCCTGACACGCTCCTCCTCGGCAGAGAGCTCCGCATCCGAGAGCCCCGCGTAGCGGGATCCCTGCATCGCCGCAGGAACCGGCGCCCTGCGTTTCTCCATCTCATCGCGCAGAGCGGCCGACTCCTGCCGCAGATCGTAGACCTCTGCGCGCAGCCGGTTCACATCCTCCTGCGCCGCCAGGAACGTCCGCCTGTTCTCCTCATTCTCCCGCCGGATCTCGGCCATCGCCTCCGGGAACGCACGCTCATACGCCGCGTTCCACGTCGGAATCGACAGCGCCAAATCCGTAAACACCAGCGGACGGTACGCATTGTCCCGCAGGAACTC
>NZ_CP016201.1:1390661-1448816 GCF_001683335.1 Selenomonas sp. oral taxon 126 | reverse complement strand
TTACCGGCAGCACCACATCCCCCTCCGAACGCGCCTTTGTATGCGACCGCTTCGTGCCGAACACCTGCGCCCCCGTCATGCGGTTCTTTGCCTGTGCTTCGACGTCCTTGTCATTGACGCGCGCCGACTTCTTTGGATTGTAGCGGATCGGATAATACCCGCCGCGCAGCTTCACCTCGGCGCCATCCGCCGTTTCGATCGTAAAGGCCGCAGCGGGCACCTTCCCCAGATGCGCCCCATTCAGCTCCTCCTCCGTACGCGCAGACTCCTCCCAGAACGTATCAATGAGATCCCAGACCTCCTGCACCACCTTCCAATCGCGCTCCGTCATATGCTCACGCAGCGTACGGGGCACATCCATCCGCTGCCCGATATCATCCATCACGCGCCTCCGGTTCGTCTCCGTCCCCCAGTTGAGAGCCAGACACAGCACATTCTCCTTCGACAGCATATCCCCGTGCGCATCGATATTGCGCTCCTTCCAGCCCATCCGCTCCTTGCGCGAATAGACCGAGAAAATCTCATCCAGCGCCTTTGTCTTCTCGCCGATGAGTTCCGACTCCCTCATCTGCGCGCGCTCATATGTGCCGTAGAGATAGCCATGCGCCTTCTCCCCGAGCAGACGGATCATAATCTCCGGCTTCAGGAGCGGCAGAGCGCCCTTCTGCGTCAGGCGGGCAATCACCTCACCGATACCCGGAACCTTTGCCAGCAGCTCACTGTAGCCAAGACCTCCCGTATCCTCCGACACAGGATGCTCCACAACACCCTCGGGGCGCAGCGCCGCAGGATCCGCCATCATCTCATCGCACACCTCCTCCACCGTCTTACCCGCGACCGACTTCATCCGATTGCGGTCGCGTCCGATCGTATAGAGAATCCGCAGTGCATCCACCACATCGGCGAAATCCCCGAGGCGCATCGCCGTGTAGCTGCGTTTTTCCTGCGTAATGAGTTCCAGAAGATCCGACGGATCCGCCGCATCCACATCATTATTCTCCCTGTACTCATCAAAGAGAGCCGAGAGCGACTTACCATCGACAGGCTTTTCCGCATCCGAGGACTTCAGCCCGAGGAGATAGGCAATATGATGCAGCCAGTACCGCTCATTCGGCGCAAGCCGCACCGTCCGCGCACCGAGCTTTTTCTGCACATCCTTCCTCAGTGCATCCACCTTCGACGCATTCTTTGCCGCCTCATAGGCACAGGCAGCGGCAAGCGCCTGCGCATCCTTTGCCGAAAGAGCCTCATCCCAGCGCCCCCGCGCCGCAGCCCGTGCCGCAGCGCGTGCATGAGAACGCTCCTTGCGGCGGAAGAACTCCGGATTGCACGACTCCGAGATCGGACTATCTGCGAGCAGACGGCGCGCCTCGGCACGCAGATAGCGCGCATTCTGAAAAGCCGCCTCCTCATATGCCCTGCGCCGCTCCTCCTGCGTGCGCCGTGACTCCTTCTCCGCGCGGGCACCTCTTTTCTCCTTGTCCGCGCGTGCCTTCTCCTCCTTGCCCGTTTGTGCCTCCTGTGCGCCCTCTGCCTCCTTGCCCGTGCCTTCCTCCTGTGCGGGCGCAGCATCCTCCTCCTTCGGCGCACCGCCCACATAGCGCGCCAGACGCTCCTTCGCGCGCAGCGCCTCACGCTCAATCGCCACGCGCCTATGATAGGCCTCAGGCGTCTGCATCGCACGCGCCACATTCTCATCCGAGAGCGCGGCGGCCATCAGCTCCTCATCCAGCCCCTTCGCGAACACCTCCATTGCATCCTGCAGCTCCTCCTCCGGAGACTTACGCTTAGCGCGCTCCTCCTTGTATGCCTCCACCGACGGGAAGAACAGCAGCGCCGCCCGTTCATCCCCCTGCGCGCGGATCGCCGCCTCCGCAAGATAGACCGGCTCATTCTCGAGTTGCACGCGCTTTCGCTCCCGTTCCTCCTCCACACGCTCCTTGAACTCCTTGCGCGCCTCCTTCCTCAGATCCTTCATCACACGGGCGCGCAGAATATCCTCCGCATCCCTTCGTGCCTCCTCCAGCCACTTCGCATACGTATCCGCCACATCGTCCCCGAGGAGATCATCCAGTGCCTCCTTGCCGCCCATCTTCTCCACAGGACGCCAGCGTTCATCCAGCTCTGCCGCCTTGATCTCCTCCTGTGAGGCGATCATGCGCGCCATCACCGCCTCCACCTCAGGAGAAGGTTTGCCGCCCACATCCTTCACGAACTGATAGATCCTGCGGAGCAGCTGCTTGAACCTGCGGAACACCCCGCGCAGTGCCTTCGACGGCGCCTTCCCCTCATAGAGATACAGCTCGAACCCGCGTGCAAAACGCTCATGCCGCCAGCGCTTCCTTGCCGCCCTCAGAGCGATCGCATCGCCCGATTTCAGCGCATCACGAATCGCCGCCTCATGTTCGCGGAATTCCTGGGCCCACGGCGTATTTTCGTACTCCTTCGCCGCCCCCTCGTGCCACTCGGCCCATTCATTCACCGTGGCAAGGTCTTTTGCCGATGCCTCATCGAACTGCGCCAGCTCATCCAGGTCATCCAGGAACAGATGCCCCATCTCATGCAGCATCGTCGAGGGATTCGCCCCCGCAAAGAGCGTAATGATCTTCTTGCCGTTCTCCTTTGAGAACTCCCCGTATATCGCCCCCTGCTGCTCCTGATTGTGACGGGAAGACAGGACAGAGGGAAGCGGCTCACCGTTCTCATCCACATCGCCTGCAAGCGTGATCTCGTTGACACCCTTCCACCACTGTGTTATACTGTGATTAACAGAAGGCGTCGGTTTCTCTCCCCCTGTTTTGGCTACAGGATTTGCAGAGAAACCGGCGTCTTTTTCTACTGCCTCCACCGTTGTCAAATCATGGTCATAGTAAAGCGCCTGATTTGCGTATTCACGCACCACAAAGCGCACATAATACGCTCTGCCCTCTACCGCCACCTTTGTGGCATAGTAGTGAAACGCCTTCGTATTATCTGCCTTGCTATTATTATCCTTTTCCACATCGCGCGAAAACAGATAACAGCCATTTTCGACAATCTCCCTCAGATGAGGAACAATCTGCAATACCAGAGCATCTGCAGAATGACGTCTGATTTCCTTAAAGCCGCGCATCCCAAATACAACACGCCGTCCGTCTCGCGTCATTATAGAAATTGGATGCCCGCCCTCTTGAAATTTTGACCGATAGATTTCCTGCGCTGCCTGCCGCAGCTCCTTACCCTCGAGTGCAAAAAGCTCCTCCGAAATCGGCAGCGCCTCACTCTCCTGCAAAGCGCGCTGCGTCGCCACCTGCTCCCAATCCCCGAACGCCGCCTTAAAGGACGGTGTGCGCACAGCGAGCCACTCCTCCTCAGAGAGATTCGTCGGCTTCCCGTTCGGCGCCATCATCCACTGCGGCGTCCCCTCATACCGCTTGCGGACAGCCGCCATCTCAGCGGACACAGCGTCCTGCGGCGAACCGTGCCATGCGCGCTGGTGGAAGATATTCATATCGTCGGCAGAGAATGTGCCGTTGTTGTCAACGGACTTGATCTGGTTCGGTTCGAATGTCACATAACTGATTCCGCGTGAAATAACGCCCCCGTGATTATCGGGAATTCCGCCTTCGTCAAGGAGCAGCCCGTCATAATCGTATCCGTTTTCCTCGAAAAACTCCTGCAGATCATCTCCGTCCGTCCAGTCGGGCAATCCTTTATCCGAAAGAGGCGCACCATATCCCCACTGTCGATAGAACTCTTTTTCAAAGATTTTACGCTCTTTGCTGTTCCTCGTATCAAAAGGCTTCTTGATATTGAGAAACACAGCATACGTCATCTTCTCGCCCGGATTCTCGTGCTTGTCAGGAACGAAATTGCTGCTCGTACTCTCATCTTGATAGCGGTCTGCATACCACTTCATTGACGTGAAATAGTTCTGCTGCCGTTTGAAGGTATCAAATCCGCCGAGTGGTGTTCCATGATACACAACAAGAGGCTCGCCGTTCTCGTCCACAACCTTGGAGCAATCCTTGACTTTTTCGAGATGGTCTGCAATAATTAACCTAGAAGCTTGAGGTGCGCCTCCTTTGGTGGGGGTCTTGAACGCACTCTCGAGCTTTTTCTGTATCTCGACTTCGTGCAGATAGAACCCCTGCCGATTCGGCTGCCTTTTTACAACGACCTCGCCGATATAGTCCTGTCCCGCAAACTTGATTGGTGCAATGATAACCGCCGTATCATATCCGCGCTGTTTCCAATTCGTCTGCCGATCATACACGACACCGTGCTTTATGATATAGGGAACAGCTGCATACGCCGCCGCCTTTTCGCGTCCCATCCCGTGCCCCATAGAATCCTTGACGCCTTCAAGGTCAAGTTTGACCTCACCAAGCTCAGGATTGGTTGCAACGCCATTGAAGTGTGCTTTATACCACTGCGGGACTTTATCCGTCAGCTTTACGCCGTCCGGCTGAAACTCCTTCCCCGTAAGACTCGTAACAGGGTCTCCATGAAGTGCAAATTCCAGAGCGTTTGAAACTTCCCAGTCCCCAAACCACGCCTTGAATGCAGGAGTCCTTACGGTGAGCCACTGATCCTCCGTGAGATTCGTCACTTTCCCGTTCGGGGCTTTCATCCACTGCGCCGTACCCTCGTACTGCTTGCGGACGGCCTCCTTCTGCGACTGCATTTCTCTCTGCGCAAAGCCGCCGCCCGTTTCCCCGCGCCCGCCATAGCGCAGCACAAACCCATCGAAATAATCCCTTGCCGTATAGTCCTTCTTACCCCCCTTCTCACGCATCACGCGCGCCACCGCATCCGCACGGGCGGCAAAGAGCAGCGCATTCAACCGCGCCGCCTGCGCCTGCACCCCGCCGATCTCCCTCAGCTTAGCCATCACCGCATGATAGACACCATAGGCCTCAGGCGTCAGCCCCTGCGTCGCCCGCACCTCCGCCGCATCCAGCTGCATCATACGGTCTTTAATGTTCGAGAGCGTCCCGATATGTGCATTCAGCTCATCCAGCTGCCCGCGTGCCGCCTCCATCGCATCCGCCGCCTCCTGCGAGGACGGCAGCCATCCCTCCACCTTGGGCGCCGAGACATCGCCGACAGTCAGCAGATAGGCAAGGTCACGCAGCTGCTCCTGATTTGGTGTTTTGCCATTTTCCTTGTAATACTCCTGATACCACGGCGCATTATTCGACACACGGATCCCGCGTCCATCAGGACCGTTTTGGAGAATATCCACCCCCTTCTTCATCCCGCGCGCGAGCGCATCCAGCGCAGGATGCAGCAGCGCATCGCGCTCCGCCGTAAACATATCATAGAGCAGCCGCCAGCCATGCGCGGGGCTATCGGGATCCTGCGTAATCGCCGCAATCGCCATCTCACGCTCCACATCGCGGCGCAGCTTCTCCTTCTCATCCGCGTGCACAGGCGCCTCGGGAAACCACGCATTCACAATCGCATGCACAGCCTGCGTCCGCGCCCTCACCGCATCCTTCTGCGCCTTCTCCATCGCATCCGTCAGCGCCCGTGCATTCATCTTCATCCGCGCAATCGAATCCGCCTCCGGCGAAAACGACACCGCCTCCAGCAGAGCAGGAGAAGCCGCCGACTGCGCATACTTTTCTACGGGAACATAGAGCAGCCCCTCCCGCGCAATCGTCTCAGACAGCTCCTCATCCGAAATCCCCGCCGCGCGGGCAACCGCTTCCAGATCCTCAGCCCCCTCAGGAGACTGCAGCGCCGCCACCGTATCCACATACGCCGCCTCAAAACCAGACCCCTGCACCTGCGCGCGGATGATCTCCTGCTGCACATCGGGCGCCGTCTGCTTCAGCTTTGCAGACGAGGACACCTGCTGCAGCCCCTCCAGCATCACCGTCCCCGTCAGCGTATGCTGCACCTGCACCTCCTCACGCGCCTGCTCCGAAGAAAGCCTGCGGGCATGCCGGAGCGCCGCCCCCGCAGAGCCGAGCGGCGCAGCCAGACCAAACCCCACCCCCACCGGAAACGCCTCCGCCGTCCGAACCAGCGCCCTGACCGCCATATCCCCCGGAGAGACCGCCTCATCCGCCGCCCGGCCATCTGCGGCGTCAACAATCTCATTGTGAATCAGATCATCGGCGAGCGACTGCGCCCCCTCCTCGAGCGACTCCGTCACAGCGATCTTCAGCACATCCTTCACCTGCTCCTTGGCAAAGAACGCCACCGACTCACGAGACGCCGCATCATACTTCGCGCGATCAATCACCGCGCGGATCGCATCCGCCCCATAGCCGCCCTCCCTGCCGAACAGATTCAGACCGCGCAGGGGCCTAGCGAACAGCCCCGCATTCCACATCTCAATCGCTGCATTCGCCGCACCGCCGACAGCCGCATAGAGGCGGCGCTCATCCTCAGAGAGGAGCGGATTGCCCTCCTTATCCTTCATCTCGCCATATTCGGCGTAGCGCGCCCCCGACTCAGGACGGCGCATCCCCTCGAACATCCCCGCCTGCATCCCGCGCGTCATCGCCGTACGCACCATCTGACGGCGCGCAGCAGAGCCCAGCACAGAGCGGGCAAACCCCGCCACAAAACCGCCGCCCGCCCCCAGCGCGCCGCCCGCGAGCGTCCCCCCGACCGGTTCTATCGCCGTCCCCGCCGCCGCCCCCGCAATCGCCGTAGCCTCCGCCGTCAGGAGACCCTCGCGCAGCCCCACGCGGAACGACTCCAGCATCTCAGGTCCCGAGGACGCCATCATCCCCGCAGCCTTCGCCAGCGGATCATCAAAGAACGACGGCAGCCGCTTCTTGTCCGAATCGGACAACTTTTCGAGATCCGCAGCCCGCTGACGGTCATTCTCATCCGCCGTCCCCGTCGCCATCTTGTACTGCAGATTATCATACTCGAGTTTTCTGTTGCCCACCTCGAGGAAATGCGTAAACGACTCCACAATCCCATGCGTCTGCCGCACCGACTCGATATCATGGAGCGCCAGCGCCGCATCCTTCGGACTCATCTCGGCCACAGCGCGGATCTCCGGGAACTCTTCGAACACCGCCTCCATCGAGAACGCATCCTGCATCAGCGCCTTCTTGCGCACCGTATAGTCATTGATGCGCAGCGCCTCCTTGTAGAGCGCCGCATCCTCCATGAACGCATCCGCAGGAATTCCCGTATTCTCCTCAATCTCCCGCGCCTTACGGAGCTTATCCTCCGGCGTCATAAAATAGCTCACGAACGTCTCCGTTGCGCGCAGATTCTGCGCAACCTCGCCGCCCTCATCCGCCGCCGCATCAATCCTCTTGGCAACATAGGAGCGCGCGGGAGCGAGCGTATGATCGGCAAAGACCTTCACCGGCGCCATCACAAAATCCACCGCCGCGCTCTCCAGATCATCCACCGCCTCCTGCACATCCGGGCGACTCATAAACACATGACGCGGTTCATCCGACGCCGCACGCGCCTCACGGAACGCATCATACGCATCGCGCGCGCGCGCCCCCGACGACACAAAACCCTCACCGACCTCGCCGAGCACCCCGCCCGCCGCATCAAGAGCCCCCGCAGCCGCATTCCACGCCTTTTCAGAAAAAGGTCTTGCTTCCTCCGCTGCGCGCGCCGCCTGCTCCTCTGCTTTTCGATTCAGATCGTCCACATAAGAAAAATACGCTTCTCTATCAAGTGCCATTGTCTTTTTCTCCTCGGAACTCATCCCGCAAATAGTAATTGTCGGTCTTCGTCACCAGAACTGCCGCAATGATGGGATCAGCGCCTTTCATCACAAGGTCTTTATATGTGCCTGCAACACCACGCCGCTCGATATTATCCGTGAGGTTTGACATGAAATCCTGATCGTTGTAGAGCGACCGCAGCTCCTGCAGCGCTTCCTCGTTCAGCAGCTCGTAGTCGTCGATGAGATTGCCCGCATCCCGCGCGGCAACAAACGCTTCCGGCTTGACATCCTCGCCATTGGACAGGCGGATCGAGAGCACCTGCAGCTTGTTGTAAGCCGCGCGCGCCTCTTTTTCGGTCAGGCCGCTACTTCTGCCTCTGCCGCCGCTCCCTAGGCCGCTACTTCCGCCGCTACTTCTGCCGCTGCCGCCGCCGCTCCCTTTTCCATTCGTTACGTGATAGTAGCCGGCAATGGTGCTTTCCAGCGCATTGCGTTCCTTCATATCCAGATCCTGCGCGTACAGCATCGCGATTGCATCCCCGTAGCTCCCCGCCTCCTGCGCCGCGCGCAAAACCCGATCCAGAAATCCCTTGCGCTCCTCCTGATACGAACGCTCGAGATCATTTCCGTGCGCCTCCACCAGACGCAGCAGCGCATCGCGCCGTTCGGGATCATAGGCAGACACAGGAGCCGTCTCCTTCGGGCGGATCACCAGCGCGGGCACCAGATCATCGCCGATCTCCACCGACTCCCCATGCGTCACCAGCCCATTCCCGCGCACAAGATTGCCGTTCTCATCCACATAGTCCGCAGCACTCGAAGAATTGCCGAATACGCCGCCTCTGCCGTCAGAGACCAGCACATGATACGCATTCTCCGCATCCGACATATCCGCCCCCGGCGGAGCATAGATAATCGCAGCACCGGCGGGAACCTCCATCCCCGGAGCATACTCCTCTACCACCACAGAGTCATCCGCGCGTGCATCGCGCAGCAGCGTCGGCACATAGACCACCCCCTTCTCCTGCTCACGGGCATAGAACGGACAAAGCCCCTGCGCCCCCTTTAGCGCCGCCTCCACACAGCCGTCGCGCTTATTCACCATCTCCTGCCCGAGAATCGGCGCAAAACCGCGCGCCACATCCTGCGGAGAAATCCCCGCCGCCGGACGCACCGCACCCTTTCCATACACCTCATCCACATACGCCCGCGCCTGCGCCTGATTAAAATGCTGCCCGTCCCAGACATCAGGCAGCGAAAGAATCCGCGACACATCCGCATCCATCTCCCTCACATCCCGCTTCTTCTTCCCCTCACGCGCGAGCTTATAGTAGACAGAGGCATCCATATCATTGCGCATCCAATACAGAATCTCATCCGCACGTTCATAGTCCTCATTCTCGATCGCCGCCCCTGCGGCCGCCGCCGCCACATCCGTCACCATCTTCTGACGCTCCGAGGCAAGCATTTCCCCCGACCAGCCCTCCCTTTGCGCCTGCGCCATCAGAAGCCGCTCACCGCTTTTCACATACATCGTCGGCGCACCGTTTACCTGCCACGTCAGCGCCGCCTGCTGCGCATTGCCCGAGAGATTTGCCGCAAGCGTCTCCTTCGCGAGCGCCTTCTGCTCCGCCATCTCCTTCGACGCCGCAATCCGCTGGAAATTCGCCATATTCTCATTCAGATTGCCCTTCAGCGCAAATTGCACACGCGCATTGTACTTTTTGCCCACATCCGCAAACGTCTCATTGATCGCCGCCGTCGTCCGCTGCATCAGCCCCTTCGCATTCTCACCCACCCCCGTCGTAAAGAGCCCGTTCTCGCCGTAAAGCTGCTCCGTCAGGCGCGTCATCATCTCATTGCGCGCCTGCATCACATCGGCGGCATCCAGATCATCCTGACGCTGCGCCGCCACCTTATTCACCTGCCCGAGCGCCGCCGCCATCTTCGCGTACCCCTCACCGCCCGTACCGTAGGCATACACATCCCCCGGGGCACGCACAGCGGGCGGACGCATCACCTGCGGATCCACAGCCGGCTGATAGCTTGTGAACCTCATCCCTTACCACCTCCTGCGCGGATCGTAATTCGAGAGCCCCTTCCCGAACGAAGCAAACGACGGATTGCGGGCAAAATAATCCGTCCCGAACGAATAACCCGACCTTGAATTGTAGAACGCCGACGTCCCATAGCCCATATCTCGTGGGGGCACACCAACCTGCATCGGAGACCTTGCGCTCCCCGCATTCTTCCACGGCTGCGCCGCCCCATACACCGACGCCGCCGTCCCGAGAATCGTCGCAAGCCCCCCGAGGCGCGCCGAACGGCGCACATTGGCCGCCGCCGCATTTGCCCGATTCGCCTCATTCACATAATTGCTCTCCGATACACGAGAGGCATAATTATCATTTCTCTGATTCATCAGCAGATTCATCGCATCCTGCCGGTACGCATCATCACCCGAGGAGAGAATATCCATCGCAGACCCCGCGAAATTCAGCCCCGCCGCACCCGTCTCCGCGCGCAGCGCCCCTGCGGCAAGACGGCGGCGCGCGCGCAGCGCCTCCTGCTGCTGTGCATAATTATCCGCAATCTGCTCCTGCCTGCGGTTTTCGATGCGCGCATTCTGCGCCGCCGCATCCGCCTGCGCACGGTACATCGACGCCTGTGCACTTGCCTGCGCCTGCTGCTGCCGATACTGAAACAGCCCGCCGAGCGCCGTCAGACCTGCCACCCATCCGCACATACTACCGCCTCCCCTCTCCCTCAATCGTAAATGGAACAAAGCGCTCACTGCCGACCATAATCTCACGGTGAAACACCGCCCCGCAGAACTTCAGCCAGCGGAGCGCATCCACATTGAACGCACCGACAGCGTTATAGAGCACACCGAACCTGTTCGCCCAGTCCGAGAGAATCCGCCTCGACTCCAGGGCAAACGCATAGCGATTCCTTGCCACGCGCTCCGTCCCGAGACACCAGATCAGGCGCCCCGGCGTCCCCGCCACAGCGCGGTGCCCCCAGATCGCCACCAGCCCCGTGCGGTCATAGGCGGCAAAACACTCCTCCGAGAGAAACACCGAATCATACACCTCACGCTCCACCGACCCCGACAGATGCACCGCAGCCGCCAGCTCCCGCAAATCCGGCGCACGCAGCTCACGCAGCAGCGTCATCACCAACTGCTCCTTGCGCTTCTGCTTCGTAATCTTCTTAATCTCATACCTACCCACCGAACGACACCTCCCTGATCAGCGCCGACAGAGAAAACGGATACGGCACATCATGATTGATATAGACACGCCCCTGTGTATCCCAACCGCCGGCAGACAGCGTTACAGATATATCCCCCGAATAGAGCACATCCTCGCCCAACTCCATCCGCTCATCATCATACACAATCGCATTCATCAAATCCGGGAGCGAACCCACCGCCCCGCCGAACGAACGCACCAGCCGCAGAATCGCCGTTGAGATCAGCTTCCTGCGCCCCTGCAGCGACCCCGCGGGCGTCATCCCCGCATCGAAATTCGGTTGCGTGAGGCGCATCACATACGGCAGCCCCACCATCACACAGCGCGCAGGCGCGGGCAGCACCGAATCCTCCGACAGCTTCATCCGCTCATGGAAATACCCGTCCGCGAGAACCACCACCTCCTCACCCGCCAGCACATCCGCCCCCGGAATGCGCCTCGATGGCACATCGCGGCACTCCACAAACGCCGCATCCGCCATCACATAATCCTGCTGGGAGGCAGACACCGGCATCGGGGCAAAGCGTTCGAGCAGCAGCACCGTAGCGCCGCCAAGCCTGCGTTCCACCACCACATACACCACATCGCGCTCCGCCTCATTCACCGCACAGACCGCCCGATACTTGCCATGCGTCACAAAATGACTCCAAGCAAACACCTTCTGCTCCTGCACATACGTCAGACACAGCAGCACCCCATCCTCACGGACAAAATACAGCAGAGAATCCGGCTCCTGCGCATAGGCGGCACTCACCACCCTATGCCCGCGCAGCAAATCCTTCGCCAGCAGCGTCAAATCCGCCCCCACATAGCCGTCACTCTCATACGAATAGCCCGTATCGCGGATCATCGCACCGCGCCGCTGCACATACACCACCCGATTGCCCACGCGCAGCGGCGGCACATCACTCGCCCCATAGCCCTCCTGATTCTTCGGCGTCACATTCGACGGCTTCACCGTCTCAGACCCTGAGATCGACCACGTATTCCCATCCGTAAACACCAGCAAATCATTGCCCACATCCATATGGGAAATCGAATACGCCTGACGAGACAGCAGATCCACCGACACCGCACTGTCATCCGTCACCGTACCCTGCTCCTTATCCACCGAAAAATCCGTATAATCCCCGCTCCTGCTCATCCAGAGCCGCTGCGGATAGCGGGCATTGCCGCCGAAACAGAGCCGATCCTGAAAGAACGCCGCACAGCGCGGATAACCGTTCACCGCACTCCACGCCCCCCGGAACCAATCCGCCGTCGCCTCCGTCCCCCCGAGCCGCCGCACCACATGGGCGGACGCATGCCGCGCATCCGTTACCCCCGTCAGGCGCACATAGCCCTCGTGCCGGTACGGGAACGACGAAAGACTCACATAGCACCTTCCCTTCGTGATTCCCGCACGAATCCGCAGCAGACTGTACGCATCCACATCGCCGCTCTCCGTCGGATTATAGTCATCCCGCCCCGAATACGTCCTGAGATCCACCCACGACGCCCCATCATCCGCCGAATGCTGCACCGTCACCTTGCCCGACCACGACCCATGCGTAATCACCTTCCACGTCTTGCCCACCGCCACCGGGCGGCTTTCCTCAGACCCCTCCGCCTCCATCGTCACCGTATCGCCATTCACATACTGCGAAAACTTCATCAGATCGCCCACATCCGCAGACGAAAACACATCGCGCGCCGCCGTCAGCGTCACATCCCCCACAGCAGCCGACGGAGAAATCGTCGCCTCCTCATCGGGATTCACATCACCGAACGGCGGATACGACCAGAGCACCTCCGAAAACCGCCAATCGGCCTCCGAGAACCGCGCCAGCTGCATCACAGGAAAAACACCCGAACAGATATAGAGCACATCCACCGACTGCACAAACCGCAGCCGATGCAAATCCGCCGCCGCGTACGGCGTCGAAAGCACAATCGGCACCCCGGCACGGCAGAGCAGCGCACCATCCTTCCAAATACGAACATAGCGCTCACCAATCTCCAAGAGATAGGCAAGCGCCACATCATACTCAAAGCGATAGAGCAGCACATCCCCGCCCGCGTGCACCTGCCCGCAGCAGAGCGACCCCGGGCGCTTATACACCGGCCCATACGGACGGATAATCGCATTCTCAGCCAGGAGAAGCGCCAGCTGATACTTATCCAGATCCACCCGCGAGGCAACCTCCTCCGACACCTCCCCCGCCGTAAACGCAGGTTGGATTGCATAGAACGGAACCTCTCCCGCCATCACAGCCACCTCCTAGGAAAACCGCGCATCCTGATACTTACGCGGATAACGCATATCAGACTCCTCCTCGAGCGCCGCCAAACAGCGCGCCTGCTCCACCGCCGCAGAGCAAAGCCGCAGCTGCTGCTCTGCCAAAGAAGCACTGCCCGTCACCCCCATCGCAATCGAAGCGGCGAGCAAATGCGACAGCGCCTCCACAAAAAGCGCAGAGAAAAAATCCGTATCGCGCACATCCGCCACAAACTGCGCATAGGCAAGCGGCACATCCGTCGCCACCGCGCGCATCGCAGCGCCGAACAGCACCGCCTCGAACTCCTGCCGATCCGCCGCCTTCTCACGGGCATGCGGGGCATCGAACACATAGCGCACCCAGAGACAGCCGGCGGGAAACGCATACACATAGCGCCAGCCCGGCACAGACGCCTCCAAAAGAGCCAGCTTCTCCGTCCGTTTGGCGAACCCCCACGGGAACATCATCAGCAGACGGCGGCGGTCATGATCATAGTGCACCCGGCACTTCTTCGCCTCCTCCGATGCATCGTCCAGACTGTTGATCCTGCCCTTGCCGATATACGACAGCGCCAGATTACAAATCTCCGTCACATTCATCGCGCACACCTCACCCCGCCGCCATCCTGCCTCTAGCGATCTACATCATCATCCAGCACAAGCCCCGCCGTCACCGACCCCTTGGAGAACGTACTCGTCCCCCTGATACGCAGATAGCCCAGATTCCCGCGCGGGAGATGCACCGAGAGAGGCACCTGCTCATACGCAGCGAGCGATTTCGGCGACGCAAAATCCGCCGTCGCCGCCGTCTCCAACACCGACTTGAACGTCCCCGTACCCGCATCCTTCACGCGCAGCACCAGAACCAAAGGATCCCCCGCATCCCCGGGACCCACCTGCAGTACATCCGACACCAGCTCCCCCGCAGAGAGCGGCTTCTTATCGTAAAACAGATTCTCTCCGTCCAAAATCGCCATCGTACTTCCTCCTTCCGTCACACCATCGGCACCGCCGACTCCTCATCGGAGATCGCGTCACACATCTTGATCTCAATCCCGCCGAAATACAGGCGCGGCACATCCGCTGCCAGCTCCTGACGCGTCACATGCACATTCGTCTTATCCAGCAGATAAATCTCAAACCAGTTGTAGAGCGACTCCGACACATACATCACCACGCGCTTATCGCGGGACTTGAGTGCCCGGATACGGTTCTTCGCCACAACGAACTTCTCAATCAGCGCCAGCTTATCCGCCGCCGACATCTTCCCCGTGATCTTCGCCACATCGACATTACGCACCAGCGCATTCGCGCGGATATCCCCGACCGAGAGCCCCGCCTTCCACGTAAAGAGAGTCGTCAGCGCCTGATACTCATTGCCGTCCTTATCCTGCACCGTCTGCTCCCCAAGATCGCGCTGCTTCAGACCCGCCTTCGAATTCTTCGGATAAATCCCGCTCGTCGCATGCGTCCCCCAGCCGACAAGGAACGCCGACGTATTCTTCGCCCCCGCATTCGCCGTCATCCCCGCGATCACCTGATAGCCAGGCGTATTCTTCACACCGCCCGCCACATCATAGCGCATCGACAGCCCGTTGAACGTATCCAGATCATCGTCTGCGTTGCCGTAAAAAATATTCGCCGCAATCGCATCCGAGAACCCGCCGACGAATGCGGCGTCCTCGCTGCGGCGGAACTGCTCCCCGTTCGGCGCCAGCGCAATCTCCTCGATATCCACACAGGAACGATCCTCGAGAATAATACACGTATCCTGCACCTGCTTCGTCGTCGACTTGTGCCGGGGCACACCGCGATTGATGCGGCGCACCGAGGGCTTCGGCATCGACGTGCGCACCGTCGTGCGGTTCCCCGTCGGCAGATTGCCCATCTTCCACGTAACATCATCCATGATGGGATTCGCATTCAAAAGCGCCTCGATAATAAAATCCACACTCCCATCCGGCGCCAGACGCTTCCTGAGATCCGAAAGCGTCAGCGCCTGCGTACCAAGCGTTGCCATAGCCTACTACCTCCTTAGTTATACCTGCTGAAATCCGTATTCGGATAAATCGACTTCTCTGCGGGAGCAGCGCCGCCGCGCACACCGCCATCCTCCCCGATCAGCTCACCCACAGCCGCCATCAAACGGATCATCTCGACGCGATTGCCCGCCCCCGTCTCATTCAGCATCGCCGAGAGCCCCGGCACCTTCGTAGAGAGCGCATCGCGCGCCGCAGCCGCCCGCGCGACCGTCGCCTCGAACTGCCCGCCGAGCTCCGTGCGCGCAGCATCCGCCCAAGCCGACTGCGTCTCATAGACCGCCTGCATCGCCGCATCCACACCCTCCTGCATATACTGCAGCCCATACGCGGCAACAGCGCCCGCCTGCTCCTGCGACAGCCCCGCCTTTCGCGCCACCTCACCGAACGCAGCCGCCGCCTTCTCATCATAGTCCATCCCATCGGGCACAACCGCCTTGAAATCATAGACATCCGGCACACCGGCGGGAGAGCCGTCGCCCTCCGCAGCAGCACCATCCTTACCCGTGCCGCCCAGAATCGTACCGCCGCCCGGCTTTGTGCCATCCGCACCCGCAGCGGCATCCGCACCGCCTGCTGCACCCGCAGCCGGGGCAGGTGCGCCTTGACCGTCCCCGCCTCCTGCACCCTGCTCAGGGGCAGCAGCACCGCCATCCGCGCCTTCGGCAAAGTTCTGCAAATCAAAAAACACACTCATATGCCTTCCTCCTTCGATTCCACCGCCGCAATCAGCTCCTGCAGCTCATGCAGAAACGCATAATACTCGCGCTCCGCCTCCTGCCGTGCCGACAGAGCCGCCGGATCATCCGTCACCAGCTTTTGGATATGCAGCCCCACACGCCGCTCCCCCTCGCGGATCAGCAGCACATTCACATCATCCGCAGGCAGCGCACCGCCGAGGAGATGACAGCGCTCAAACAGCCGCATCAGGAACCAGCGTCCCTCCGGCGCATCCAGCAGATAGAGAAGCGCCGCCCGATCCTTCACCGCAATCTTGCCATCTGCAATCCGCCGCATCTGATCAGCGGGAGCCCCCTCGTATACCATCGCAACCTCCTATCCGACCGCCCCCATACCGAGCAGCTGCTGCAGCGCGGGATTGCC
The DNA here is from genome assembly GCF_001683335.1 of Selenomonas sp. oral taxon 126. Classification (GTDB taxonomy): domain Bacteria; phylum Bacillota; class Negativicutes; order Selenomonadales; family Selenomonadaceae; genus Centipeda. The sequence continues at coordinate 1,432,520 of NZ_CP016201.1, read as the reverse complement.
GCCCCTTGCCGCCTCCGTCGCATTCTTCGCCGCCTGCGCAGCCGGAGCCGCCATCTCGGCCATCGCGGCAGCCTCCTGCATCTCCTGCGCCTTCTCGGCAGCCGCGCGCTTCTGCTCCTGAATCTCTGCAAACGCATCATCCGTCCGCTTCATCGCCGCAGGCGCGCCCAGCATATCGAAATAGCGATTCACCGACTCATTCCAGTCCACCTTATCCAGAACATCCTGATGGAACTGCGCAATCTGTGCCACGAACGCAACCGCCTGCTCAATATTCACCAGCCCCGACATCTTCTGCGCCTGCGCAAGCGGAGAAATATACTCAATCCGTAGCTCCTCATCGCGCAGAACCTCTGCCATCTGAGGATCCTCCGGCTCCGGGAACATCCGCGCGCGGTCGAGAATATTGTAAACCCGCTCGATAATCCGCCCCAGGAACTCGAACTGCATCCGCTGCACCACAGGCCCCAGAATATTCATCTTCTCCTGCGTGCGTTCCAGCACCTCACGCGCCGTCATACTCTTATCCTGCTGCTCCAGCATCATAAACAGATCCGCACTGTACGCGCGCTTAATGCGCGTCGTCACATCTGCCACCACCTCCTTCAGATGCTCCAAATTCCCCTGCACCTGAAACAGCGGCATCACCGCATCGCGCTGCTCCACAAACGTCTTGCCGCCCGGCACCAGATTGATCCCCTTCATCGCAAGATCAGGCGTCGCAGCCACAGGAGGCTTCACCGCCAGCTCCACCATCGTTAGCTTATCCTTCTCCAGGAGATGCAGCACCTTCGCATCCCCCTCCGCGAACCAGCCGGGTCCCTTGCCATAACTCTCATTGCCCGTAATCAGATAGCGGGCAACCGGCACCGGCCACTCATGGAACCCGCCCACATGGAGAAACTCCTCCTCAGCAGCCCCCTCCACATAGTAAACCGACAGATAGGGCAGATAGCAGCTGCCAAGCCGCGCGGGATCGTGACAGCGATTCGCCCCCACATACCAGATCACAGAATGATCCGCCTTCATCCCCGGCCCATTTGCCAGCTCATCGCGGACATACTCCGGCACATTCTCCGCCCCGAACTTATCCACCAGCTGCGCCGCCGACATCTTCCAGCGGCGGCAGAACGACTGCACCGACCCGTCGGAACCATTCTCCATCGCATAGCTGCCGATCGGGTACGGAACGAAATGCACCCCGTATTGCGCATCCGGGAAAATCCCGAGCGGCGCCTGCCCGAACGCAAGCTCCAGATAGCAACTGTGCACCGCCGTATAGAAATTACTCTTTTCCAGCACATCCGCCATAACTTCCATCCGCACATCCAGAATCCGCCCAAGATCGGAATTATCCTTCAGATCGCGGTTTGCAAAATCCAGACGGAACCAGCGGCGCGACGGCGGCGTAAGACCGCCCATCACCCCCGCCGCAAAAATCTGATTACAGTCCCATGCACAGTTATGCCAGACACCCGTATCCTTGCGTCTTCCCGCATTCGACTCATCATCCACACCGTCGAACGCCCCGATATACGGCAGCTGGAACCTGCGAATCTCCTTCCAGCGCCCCTCATACGTATGGCGCTTCTCCATCAGCTGCCGCACCGACAGCGCGATCTCCCTGCGCCTGAGAGAAAGACGCGCCGCAACATCCGAAGCACGAATCAGCGGGGGCAGCCGCGCCCCTTTAGAAAACTCCTCCTGCATACATCCTCCTAACCGAGCGTCGTACGGGAACCGCCTCCGGCGAGCGTCCCAAGAATCGTATCGCGGTCACTCGAAAGCATCGTCGAACTGCGCCCGCGCCTGCGCCTCTGCGCCCCCGACGCATTATCCTTCACGCCAACATCCGACGACTGCACCGGCGTCGGCGCAGGATCCACCTTCGGCGGCGGCGTATAACCGCCGCCACCACCTCCGCTGCACATCGCATCACCCCCCTTCATCCGAGCACCAACCCCTATGCAAACGGATCATACACCGTATTGCACATCGCAGCCCCCCGCGCGCGCGGAGACGCCCTGACAGGAAACGCAAACGTCAGCGCCAGCGCATCCGCCTTATTCGGCGAGGCAAGCCCGCGCTTTTTCATATCCGCCTTCGACTCCAGCTGCAAACGCCCGCTGCCATTCACGAACGCCTCCGGACCCGTCAGATCATCGCGCAGCTCTTCATCATCCGGCAGCGCCCCCACCGACTTAATCCACTCCTTCATATCGCCCCACATCTCGGCACGCTTATTCGCATAGTAATCATCGCGGGGTTTGCCTGCGAACGACACCAAATGCCACGCGCGCCCCATATTGCGGCCGACAGAATAGATCCCCGTCCCATAGCCCTGATCAATATTCACCGACACCGCATGATACTTATCCTCGAGGTAAGCGATGCGCTCCGCCATATACACATCATCATCGTTTTTTTCATACGACGCCAGATGACGGCACATCGACCCCTGCCTGAGGAAAACCTCGAGACTGTCCTCCCCCGTCCACGCAGGATCCACCCCGATAACAGCAGGTGCGAAATCGAACTCATGCGGATGAACCACCCGCTGCACCGCCGCCTCCACCAGCGCCGACGAAATAAACTGCAGCTCCGACGCCGACGGAAACACCCCGCGCACACGCACCTTAAAAAAATCGCTGTCCTCACCCCGCGTCCGCGCCCACTCCGCGATCAGCTCCTTATTGCTGATCGCAACCGAGCGGCTGTCCACCTGCCGCGTATGCCAGAGCGCGCGGTCACGGTGGAAACAGTCATAGAACCGCCCGCTCGTACGCGTCGGATTCCCGAACGCACACCATACAACCTCCGTATCCCTGTCCGTCAGCGCACCCTCCGCCACCTCCCAAATCACATTCGCAATCGCCGACGCCTCATCGAACACCAAGAGAATCCGCTTCCCCTGATTGTGCAGACCCGCAAACGACTCACTGTGATGCTCATTCCACGGAATCGCATCCACCCGCCACGTCCGCTCATGCCCCGGCTCATTCGAAAAAATCGCCGTCGCCGTATACGTAAACAACTCCTTCGCGATAAACCGCTCATACCAGCGCGCAAGCTCCGGCCACGTCTTACTCTTGAGCTGCGTATCCGTATTCGCCGTCACCACCCCGCGCGTATCCTCATGCGTTGCGATCGCCCAGAGCACCAGCCACGCAACAAGCGCAGACTTGCCGATCCCGTGGCCTGATGCAACCGCCTCGCGGATCACCTGCCCCGGGACTTTCAGACCATCGCGGACATCCGCGAGCAGATCCAGCTGCCACACCTGCGGCTCCTGCCCTTTGAGATCACCCTCCCCCCACGGGAACGCCCCATACACAAACGCCACAGGATCATACGCGAGCGCGGCCAGAAACTCAATCAACTCCCGCCGCAAAGCACATCCGCCCCCTTATCCGCAGCAGCGCCCGCCGCATTCTTAATCCGCTCCCGCGCATCCTTCAGCGCCGCCGCCATATTCAGCGTCAGCTCACCTGAAATCCGCGTCTCCTGCCGCTCCGCATACACATCCGGCTTTGCCCCCTTTAGGAGGAGAATCAGCAGCGCATCACTCATCTTGCGGTACGAATCCACCTTCCTGCCCTTATAGTACACACCCACCTCACACCCCTCCACCGCCCTGCGGAACGCCTCCTCCTCGAGGATATCGCCCGCCATCACCTTCGCCTCCTCGAACGCCCTGCGGTACGACGGATCCTCCTTCAGCCAGTTATAGTGCGTCTGCCGCGTCATCCCGCACGCCTGCGCCGCCGACCCGATCGTCCCCGTCGTCAAATAAGTATTTAAGAACTTATTTTTCTGCCTCGAGTTTATGAAACTGTAAACCTGCCGTGCCATAGCGAACACCCTCCCCTCCCTAGAGCCGCCTGCCCTCACACCCCTTCCGGCAGACCGCCCTTTTTCGGCACCTCCATGTGTAAAATCACCGCCGCAAAAACCGGCGAAAAAATCCCCGCATCTTCGCCCCTTCCTCGGGGCAACAAAAAAGCCACATGCCCCGGAGGCACATGACCCTTACACTACCCAGTATAACACCTATTTTTCACAAAAATTCCCAGAAAACACAAAGGACTTAGAAAAAATACCAAACGCGCACTAAAACACGCGCATCAGCCCCAACTGACACGCACACGCCACCGCAAAAAAACGCACCTCCCGCACCGCCTCATAGAACGCATTGCGGCTCAGGAACAGCTCCCGGCACACCCGCCGATACCCCTGCCGCCGCACATAACGGCGCACATACACCTCCCCCACACGCGAGCCGGCAAAATGCGCGCGCACCGCCGCCGCCACCCGCAGCCACCCCTCCGGCACATCAGGGCACACCCGCGCCTCCAAATTCCGCAGCGCATCCTCCGGCGTCGGATCCCTCCCCGCACGCACCCCGTAGCGCGGAGCGCAGCGCACCGCACCCTCCGCCGCATACAGCATCGCATCCACCCGCGCGAACACCCCCTTATCCATACCCGCGCACCTCCGGCATCCGCTCGAAAAACGCAATCACCAGCGGATACCCCTCCGCCGTAAACGTAGAATACGACAAATCCTTCAGCAGGCGATAGCCCTTTGGCGCAGCGATCTCCCGCTTGAACACCTCCGAACGCGACACCCGCGACCGCTTCGGCTCCGTGCGGATCAGATTCCTGCTCGGCTGGATCCGCCCCGAACGCGCCGCGATTTTTTCCTTCGTGAAATAATCCGCCAGCCGCTCCGCATCCCGCACATGCCCCCCGTACAGCTTCACTTCCACATTCCCATGCGGCCACAGCGCCTTGATCCTTTCAAGCTCCGCCTTCCCCAGCGCCGGCAGCAGAATATGCCCATGCGGCCGCCCCCCGCCGGAGAGATTCTCCAGCACAGAAATATATCGCGCCGGCACCCCCGCCTTCCTGTAGATCGCCCGCACGCGCCGCTTAAACTGTGCAAACGCCTCCTGCAGCGCAGCGGCATCCATCACCTCCGCAAGCGTCAGCGTAAAATACCAATCCCCGGACGTGAAATTATCCAGCAAGAGACGCGACAGCTTCTCCGCCCGCAGCCGCCGATTCACCTCCGCCTGCGCCGCCCTCGTCATATTTTGCTTCCTTGCCCGCTGCTCCCGCACCTCGGGCGAACTTGGAACAGCACGATGCGAAAAATACCGCTTCTCGATACGGAACCGCCCATCATGAGACATCCAACTCGAACGCATGTATGCCATCTTCGCCCCACCTCCCCGCAGATGCATAATTATGTCGATATATTAATTCCTTAATCGAGCAGACAAGGGCATAGCGCCCCCGACGAATAAAATGAACCTCATTCTATTTTATTCACACATCTGCCCGATCAGATACATACTATATAGAAAGAAACACCACAAAGACGGATAGAATCACGCCACATCCTTCTCGAACTGCAGCGACCCCTGCGCGCGCTCCCCATCCACATACCGCCACACCTCATCCAGCAGCATATTCAGATCATACGCCAGCGCCGAACTCATACAGAACGCGTGCTCCTCCCCCACATTCGGGCGCGGCGGCGTATCCAGCACCAGCGGCTCCTTACTCGAATGCAGCAGAAACTGCGCCATCATCGACACACAAAACACCTTATCACCCTTATGCGACAGCTTAACCCCCGACACCAAAATCCGCTCCGCCGCCTCCTTCGGCAGCTCACAGACCTCAGCCACATACACCGCCAGCGCCTGGAGCGTATCCTTCAGCTCCGGGCGCGGCACATCCTCACACACCAGCCGATACGCATCATACCCATTCGTCGCCGGTTGGAACACCTCCCAGCCCACCGTATACACACCCTTCTTCACCTTCAGCAGCGTCACCCTGCGCTTCTTCATACCGCATCCTCCTCACCATCTGCGCGCCTCACGCGCGCGCAGCTCCTTCAACGAACACAAAGGCGCATCGCCCCCCACATAAAACAGCACCCGCAGCCGCGCCGCATGCGCCGCCGCATACTCCTCCTGACAGCCATTACTCGACGAATACCGCCCCGCCATCACAATCGCATCACACGAGCGCAGCACCTCCATACACAGCCGCATCACCTGCTCATACGGCACACCCTCCAGCGGCGCAAACATCGCCAGCGGATTGAAGAACACCACATCAGGAAAACGCTCCTGCAGAAAGCGCTGAATCCGCGCCGCCTCCGCCCTGTTCTTCTCCTCATCCCCCGTATACGGATGCGACAAATAAAACCGCTGCAAACGCCCCGCCTTCCGCACCTCGGAGCCTCCCCCGTCACTACGGGGGAGGGGGACCGCTTGCGGTGGAAGGGGCGCCTTGAACGCATCACCGCCGCCCCCCGCAGAGGCGCCCTGCACCTCCTCCTGCACAGCCTCCTTACGCCGCACCTCCCGCTGCGCAGCCTCCTGCACCTTCCGCTCCTGCACCTTCAGCTCCGCCACATCCCGCAGCGACAGCGCCCCCGCCGCCGTGAGGCGCGCAGCAGCCTCCTCCTGCCCCTCGGGCGTGAGAGACGCCGCCTCATACGCCACACTCACACCAACCCGCCCCGCCTCGAACCCCCTGCGCAGCCCCTCGTTAGAGAGACCGCCCGAAATCACCGCATAGCGCGCCAGCTGCCCCGACGTAACCCCCAGCATCCGCCCCACCGCATCGCGCACACGCCCCTGCAACCGCCCGGCCGCCTTCAAGTCCTTCAGCAGCCGCGTCGCCCGCTCCGCCTGATACATCTTCTCCGCATCCGAGAGAACCCGCGCCGAACTATTTGAATAAATCAGCATCAGCTCCCGCAGACACGCATCCTTCTCATACTCGACCAACGCCGGCACCTCGGCGAACTCCGCGTGCCCCTCCTCCACCAGCTTCCGGCACGCCAGCACGCGCCGGTGCCCACTGATAATCACATAGCGGCCATCCGCCCCCTTCGGCTCCACCACCACACACTGCAGCACCCGCCCTGCGAGGAGAATCGCATCCGCCAGCTCATCAACCCCATCCACCACATACCCATTCAGCGGATTCGGCACCAACAGATCGAGCGGCAGCGACACCACCTCATAGCGCCGCCGCGCCGCACCGCCCTGCGCCGCCGCCCCCTGCGACACCTCATTCATCAGCGCCATCATATCAAAACCCGCCATCATCAGCCCTCCTCATCCACACGCATCAAAATCACACATCCCCAAATACTCCCGCGCCAGCGCCACATAATCCCGTGCCGCCCCGCAGCGTGGCGAATGCACCATCACCGGCAGCGCACCGAACGTTGACTCATCCACCTTATCCGTCCAGCGGATCCGCGTTTGCAGCAGCCGATACCCCGCAGCCCCCGCAAGGAACGCCGCCCCCTGCGCATTCACCTCATTCCGGCGAAAACTCGTAATCACACACCCGCAAAACCGCAGCAGCGGATTGAAATTGCGCCGCACCACATCAATGCAGCGCAGCAACTCATCCACCCCGTCGAACGTAAACCGATCCACCTTCACCGGCACCAGCACATCATCCCCCGCCACCAGCGCATTGATCACACTCATATCCTCATTCGGCGCATTATCAATAACACAGAAATCATAGCGCCCCTGCAGCGGCTTCAGCGCCTCCTTCAGCCGCCCCTGCTGCGGCCGCAGCGGATCCATCAGCACCGCCTTATTCGCCTCCAGCAGCGTCATATTCGCAGGAACACAATCAATCCGGTCATAGCGCGTCGCCTGCACCACCTCATCCGCCGCAGCCGCCCCCGTCAAAAGATCCCCCACACACCGCCGCTCATAGCCGAACACCCCGAAAAACCGACTCGCATTCCCCTGCTTATCATTATCCACCACCAGCACCCGCAGACCATGCACATAGGCAAACACATACGCCAGATTCACCGCCGTAATCGTCTTGCCCACACCGCCCTTCAAATTACACACATTCAGAATACGCACAGCGCACCTCCTACCCCTCCGGTGGCAAAAACTCCACACACACCCACAGACACGTCCCCGGAACCTGCAGCGCCGCATACGGCAGCAAAGCACCCGTCGCCGCCTCCGTAACCGCATAGAACCCATCCGCATCCGCCTCATCCGCAACGAGATAGCGCGGCTCCGCGCACCCCGAAACAGCCGCCTCTGCATCCGCCCGGATCCCGCGCGGAAACCGCCCATCCATCCGGGCATCCGCCATCGTACGCGGATCATCCCGCATCCACAGATAGCGATACAGCTTCTCCCACAGCTCGGCCTTCGCATTCGCCGCACAGACCATCCGCCACTTACGCATATCCACCGGCTCCCTCTCCCGAAAACGGCACTGCCAAAACATCGGCTCATGAAACTCGCAGCTCAAACAATGCCGCTCGCACACACACCCGCGATAACGGCGGCACACCACCCCCGTCATATGCCGCCCCCCACAAATCGGACAAAGATTATCCGCATAAATCGACATCAGCTCCCGCCGGAAACGACGACAGCGCATCCGCTCCCGCTCCCGCATCAGCAGCGCCCTCAGCCCCAGCTCCACCCGCATCCCCTCCTACAGCAGCCACCCCACCGTCGTTTTCCGCACGTTGTACTTGTTCAGCTTCCTACGCGTCGTATATCGACTATCCTATTTATCCATCCTCAGACGTTGCTCTCGTCCATCCGCAAACCAAACAGCGTGATCTGCGCATCGTTCTCTTGGATACGGTTATCCTCGCCAAGCCACCAACGCATGACCTCTGCGCCTGTCTCCCACTGCGTTGGATACCCATCTACTCTCCTTTTGTCGATCATTTTTTGGAAGGCATCGATGTAATAGGAACGAAATTGAGGCCAGCGTTCGGCATCCCTCTTCATGCCCGCTGATCCCTGATACGGACACATGACACATCCTAGTCGTCTAAAGCCCTCATCGTAGAGCTTACAGTATGGGACGTTGTAGGTCTTGATGTATTCCCACACATCCGCATCCGACCAGTCGATGATCGGGTGAAGGTAATGCTTTCCCGTTTGACGGAAGCATACTTCGACCATCTGCCGCTTTGCGCGCTTTGCCGATTCTGCGTGTCGTACGCCCGTCACGACAAACCGCCCTTTGCCGCCCTGCTCTTTGAATACTTGACAACAGTAGCGGGCGCGACGTGTGGGGGGCATACGTTTTTCAATGATGAGGTCGTGCATGTTGATTTCGGGGATGTTACGCCCCTCCCATGCTTCTTTGTATTTCTTGCGGATAAATTGTGTTAGCTCGGGAGGGTCTACGGTTGTCATATTGTAATGCACGTCATAGTCCACCGCCGCGCGGCGACACAGGGCAAGGACAACGCAGCTGTCCTTGCCGCCCGAAAAAGCAACGTAGTAGCCCTCGGGCGGTTGATGCAGACGCAGACGTTTGATTGCAACCTGTACCTTGTCGACTTCGCCGTAGAGTGTCAGTTCTTTCAGCATCCTCTTCACCTCCCTACAGCAGCGACCCCACCGTCGCCAAACGCACTGCCAGACGCACCCCCAGACCACAGCCCAGCCCCAGCGCCGCCCCCAGCACCAACACCAGCGCGCAGCGCCCGACGAAACCAAAAGAACAGAACAAACCGAAAATGCCGACCATACAACCACCTCCGCCGCCCCATCAAACCGGCGCATCCACCGCACAGCGCGCATGCAGCGGCCCCGTAAAACGTGGAAGATTGTGGATATACTCCACCACCCAACTATACGGCACCTTTCGATACTCAGAACCGCGCTCCAGCACATACGCCAGCTCCCCGCGATCCAACCGCAGCTGCACCGTACGAGAAGAACAACCCAGCAGCCGCGCCACCTCCTTCACCGACAGCAGCCGCTCCTCCGGAAATTCGGCGGGCGGCGGCGGCAGAAATACCACCTCCGGCAGACGAGCAAGAATCCGCTCCGAGAGCGCCTCCACCTTCTGCGCCAGGCGCTCATCAGCAACCTTGTCAAAGCCCGCCATCAGACGCGCCGCGAAGTCAGCCGCCACCGCATCCACCGCAGCCTTCGCCATAACCTCACCTCCTATTGGCAACCACGCCCCGCCCGATATTGCTATCTACCATGATTCGCCTCGTAACGAGGCGGGGAGTGACCTGCCATCATCAGCGCAAGGCGGTCAGTCCCTGCGGACGGGCCTAAGCCCGTTTCGGCTGTGTTGTTGCTCTCCTCCTCACCGTATAAGTTGTTCCCCCATCCCCTCTTTGCTATAATGAGCACGGAAAGGAGGCGATTTCTATGAGCATTGTTGTCAAAGTCTCAGACCTTAGAGAGAGAGTCAAAGAACTCCGTCAAGACGGCGTTCATTTGGTCGAACTCTCCATTCATGACGATGGCGATGACCTATTTATCGCAGTCACCTCTGCGGATGATCCTCATGAGGGCATTGACTACGATGACATTGACGGCGTTCCGGCAAAGTAACAATCAGATAAGGGAGACGCTTTTTTCCCTCGGCTTTGCGTTTCCTGTTCTCCTTGCGGAGAACGAGACGAATTGCCTGCTCAATCTCCTTCATCTTTTTCCCTGAAATGGTGACCGATACCATCTCGGGGAATTTTTTTGTACGCGTTACCACACTCTCACCTCCCTTCCGTGCATACAGTTTCGAATTTGGAATCATCACCACATTACTAACAGGTGTGCCACTAATATGGCGATATTTATTCCCGTGACAAGAATCGCCACACGAACAATTTGCCCCGGCGGAGCATTGTTCCACCACAACCAAAACCGTTGCAGACATTTCATCCCCTCACCTCCTCGCCCTATGCAGTCTGACGATGGCGATGACCCATTTATCGCAGTCACCTCTGCGGATGATCCTCATGAGGGCATTGACTACGATGACATTGACGGCGTTCCGGCAAAGTAACAATCAGATAAGGGAGACGCTTTTTCCCCTCGGCTTTGCGTTTCCTGTTCTCCTTGCGGAGTACGAGTCGAATTGCCTGCTCAAGCTCCTTCATCTTTTTCCCTGAAATGGTGACCGATACCATCTCGGGGACTTTTTTTGTACGCGTTACCACACTCTCACCTCCTTCCCGCAAACGGCAACCACGCCCCGCCCGATATTGCTATCTACCATGATTCGCCTCGTAACGGGGCGGGGAGTGACCTACCGCCAACCGCCGGACTAAGCGGCGGGCGGCGTCACCTCACGCTTGAACAAATAGGACAAATCAAACTGACGGAACAAATAATCCTTAATGACAAACGCCTCCTCAATCGTAAAAGCCCCGCCATCCAGCTTATTGGCAACCGTATTGCGATGAACATTCAACAAGCGTGACAGCTGTTCTATCGTCACATTATGTGCCGCCATCTGAACCTTCAAATTTTGATACATAGCGCACCCCTCTTTTTATTCATTTGCATAATCCCTATACCTAATTATATTCAATCGAATATATATGTCAAGAAAAACTTATTCACCTGCATATTTTTCTGTTGACTTCCCATATATCCTGATTTATAGTTAAATCAACACCACTGAAAGGAGCTTATCCATGGGAATCGGCAGCATCTTATCCGAACTCATAGACAAAAAAGGAGCCAACGTCAACAGAGTGGCACAAGAAGCCTCCATCTCACCGCAAACGCTATACAGCATGATTCGCCGTGACAGCATGAAAGTTGACATCGAAGTCCTCATCCGCGTATGTCGCGTACTGGACGTTCCAGTCGAATACGTATACAACAAATACAAGGGTGAAGAAACTACCGTCCCGACCTCCTTCAGCGTACATGAAATCGAATTAATCACAAAATACCGCACATTGGACGAGAATGGGCGAGCGTTGGTGGATAGGGTAGTCGACACAGTCTATGAGCAGCGGAGGAATGGTCTAGAGGACTCATCAGACGAAACTACTGCATCCTAGCGGGCACAAAAAAGCCACCCGAATAAGGCAGCGAAATCGAATCACAGGCACATGTCTAAAGGAAGGTTATTGTCATGAGAAAAATCTTTTCACTATGCGCATTCGTTGTCCTCTATTTTCTCTTCTCCACCAGCGTAGCCTTTGCCGCAAATTGGCAATGGATTACGTCAAATGACGAATTCGGATATTTTTTCGATACAGAAACTATTCAATTTGGTGTAAAGTTAAATTCTATCTCCCCTATAAAAAAAGGAATAGATACAGATAAAATTCTATTCTGGGAAAAGGTATTCTTTACACAAGAAGGGGCTAATACTGTCGTTAAATCACTTAATGATGACCGTTTTTACTCACTAGATCATTGTATCTCACAAATAACTTATTCTATACCAGAGCGCACGCAGACGATACACCTACTTGTATTTTATGATAAAAACGGAAATATAATACAGGACGTTAGGAAAGATCATACCGAAAAAATAATTCTTGATTCATATGGAGATTTTGTCTTCAAATCAATTTGTTCTTATGCAAAAGAACACCGTCTTGAAATTTCTGCCAACACCCCCATCAATTCAGATATATAGCAATGTAGCAGACAGCTGAATCGGTATTGAGCGGCAAAGCCGTCGCCAATCAGAGCGATATTGTGTAGGAGGAAGGTGAACCTATGGACATATTGGATTTCGATGACGCAAAAGACAGTGCCATATTGAGGACTATCCGCCAGCGATGTGCTACACATCAACTTCGATGGACGAATCATATACTCACCAGATTATTCCAGCGCGGCATATCTATTGATGACGTGATGCACACCATGACAAACGGCGAAATTATCGAGCGTTATCCCGAGGACTATCCATATCCGAGCTATCTGATCTTCGGCGTGACGGTAAAGAACGCATGGCTTCATGTCGTCTGCGGCATCAGCATCGACAGACTTCATCTCATCACTGCCTATAATCCAGATCCCGAACGTTGGGAATCCGACGGAAAGACACGAAAGGAGAAAACACAGTGAACTGCTTTATGTGCAAAGGATCGCTTGAGGAGAAAAAGACCACGTTCATGGTTGACCTCGGAGATCACATCATTATCATCAAGGACGTTCCTTCCTACGTCTGCTCCCAGTGCGGGGATACCACCTATAACGATGAGGTTGCCCGTGTGCTTGAACAGATTGTCGAATCCCTGCGCCACGCTCCGACGGAAATGTCTGTTGTGAACTATGAGCATCGCCCTGCTGCATAACGCACGCAGAAAAAAGGCTGCATTAGCCTCCTCCTCTACCGCCGCCGCAAAAACGGCATAAAAAAAGACCGCTCCTAGGTAGCGAGAAGGAGATTATATGGATATAGAGTTTTCACGCTCTGCAGCGAAGTTTCTACAATCTGCCGACCGTCCTACACGCAGCCGCGTCAAGGCAGGGATTCTCGGCTTAATTCAGCAGCCGCCCATCGGAGATATAAAGGTATTGCAGGGATGGAAGCCGCCCTCGTACCGGCTGCGCATCGGTAAGTATCGGATCGTCTACAGTTATCTGCAGAGAGAAGGCGGCGCCCCCTATCTCTATATCAGGGACATTGGCGCACGCGGCGGGATTTACAAATAAGGAAGGTGATTGTCATGACCGCACAGGAACAGGAAATTTTGATGATGTATAATACCCTGCCTGAAACAGAGCAGGGACTTGCATACGAGCTTTTGCGCCGTCTCGTTCTTGCATGGGATCCTGATTTTACGAAACTCACCCCCGCCGAACGCGCCCACTTGGAGGAATCCGAGCGCGATCTGAGGGAGGGGCGCACAATACGGATGGAAGATATTGACTGGGATTGACAAAATGCGCCGCCCTCATCGCAGAAAAAGAGGCTGCATTAGCCTTCGTCTCTGGAAGCGTCGCAAAAATGGCATAAAAAAAGGCCGCCCATAGGCGGCGGGAATACAGTACGCGACGAAAGGAGGTCTGCCCTTGAATGTCATATTCTACGAGAAAGAAGATGGGACTGTACCCGCAAGAGATTTCATCTTCTCGCTCGACGATAAACTGAAAGCGAAGGTTTTATACGTCATTGACAATCTAGAAGCACGCGGTTCTCAGTTGCGTATGCCATATTCCGAAGAACTGACGGACGGTATTTTTGAATTGCGTGCCATATCCGGCAGCAACATTGCCCGTGTCCTCTATTTCTTCATTGTTGGCAACACCGCCGTTTTGACAAATGGCTTCGTCAAAAAGACACAGAAGACACCGCCGAATCAAATTCAACTTGCAAAGAAGTACCGAACAGACTACCAAAGGAGGAATCCATCATGATTACATGGCATGAAGTTCGTGAAGAACTCTTAAAAGACCCCAATGTAAAGCGTGAATATGATGCCTTGATGCGTGAGGAATCTGCCGAACAGGAAGCACTTGACCGCGCCGAGGAAGAACAGCGCCGCCGCGCATCCACCCCGCCGGTCACCCCCCGCCCCGCATACGCCTAAAACAAAAAAGCCGCCCTCCCTGCGCCAACAGAGAGAGCGGCAGACATGACGCGAATCATGCCCAATGCACCTACATACTACCATGATTCGCCTCCTATTTCAAGGAGGTTTTATTTATGTCCAAAATACGCATACGAAAGCGCGGAAACACCTATTCCTATAGCTTCGACATCTCGAAGAACCCGCGCCGCATGAAAGAAAAAGGAGGTTTTGCCACAGAGGATGAAGCATTCGACGCAGGAGTAAAAGCCTATGCCGACTGGAAAAGCGGGAACATCGGCATCACATCGGAGAAGGTAAAGCTGCGGGACTACCTCGCCGCATGGCTCCGGAACGTCGTGCGCCCGAACGTCAAGCGGATGACGAATATCAGCTATCGCGATACAGTCAAATCACGCATACTCCCCTATCTAGGCGATCTGTACGTGCAGGAACTCCGCCCCCGCGATATCGACCTATGGGTTCAGACACTTGCAAGAAAGGGACTGTCCCACGGGACAATCCAGCAGACAAAGGCAGTCCTTTCCATCGCCCTGAAGTATGCCATCTATCCCGCCGAACTCATCACGGCAAACCCCGCCGCAGGTATATCCATCCCCCGCAGCGCACCGCGCAAGGTAACGCCGCGCATCATCATCACGCCGGAGCAGTTCGCCGCCATCCCCGCAGAGGAAAAATACTACCACACATACAAAATCCTCTATCACACAGGGCTGCGCCTCAGTGAGGCACTCGGACTTACATGGGACGATATCGACCTCACCACAGGAGAAATCACCATCGTACGCCAGCGGCAGCGGACAGGATACTTCGAGACGCCGAAAACGCCCACAAGCGCCCGTTCTTTCTATGCGGACACCGCGTTACTTTCCTACCTCCGCACGCTCAAAGCGGCACAAGCGAAGCAAGAGATGCTCCTAGGGGAGGCGTATCAAATCGCCTATGAATCGACAGAGGATCACAGGCTTGTAACCCTTCCGAAAAAGCTGCCCCCGCCCGCCGACCATATCCGCCGCCCGCTCCTCTGCATCCTGCCAAGCGGACTCCCGCACAAGCACGCGCGCATAGAAACGCTGCTGCGGAATCTCCACCTCAACCCGCACAGCTTCCGCCATACGCACGCGACAAAACTCATCGAAGCAGGTGCAAAACCCGTCGATGTAGCCGCCCGCCTCGGCCATGCCGATGTGACAATCACGCAGAATCTCTATACGCATGACACGGACGAGATGAAAAAGGAAACGGCTCGCATCTTCGGTGAGGTTGTAGGCAAGTAATTTTGTAGACAAGTTGTAGACAAATCCACCGAAAAAATCCTGCACCCTATATAGGAATGGGGGTGATTGAAAAGGCTGTCATTATAGCATTTTATGATGCTGAACGAGAGTTTTCTGCCGAGAATATCGGATATATTGAAAACACAACGCTAAAAGATTCTTATCGCATTGATGAACACCCTGGTCAGGATTTTGTAAAATATCTTGTTAGTCTGAAGACAAAAGAGGCTCTCTATCACTCTGCAAACAAAGAAAGTAAGGCAAGAGATATTGTATGTTGGTTTGAAAATTTTACAAACATCCTTCGAAAGATTTTTGCAGACGATCACCTGATGCTCAATTTCGATATTGAAAACTTAGCTTTTTATATCTCCGAGACGGGAAAAGAGCCTTTTTCCTTCGACACGCTTTCCAGTGGCTATGCTGCCGTACTGGACATCATTGCCGACTTGATGATCCGCATGGAGAAGAACCACAGTGGCTCATTCGATGCCCCCGGTATTGTCCTCATCGACGAGGTGGATGCGCACCTGCATCTGTCCCTTCAAAAGAACATTCTTCCCCTCCTGACAGGACTGTTCCCACGCATTCAATTCATTGTGACAACACACTCCCCATTCGTCCTTGGCTCTGCTGAAAACACGGTCATCTATGATCTGGAAAAGAAGCTTTGCATCAGCGGCGATGAAGGTCTGTCCAACTTGACGTACTCCGGTATCGTCGAGGGCTATTTTGAGTCCTCGGATTTAACCGAAACTTTGGAAAAGAAATATCGTCGTTTCCAAGAGCTCTCGCGTAAGGAAGTTTTTAACGATGATGATTATGAAGAACTTGGCTCACTCGAAACCTATCTGGACGAAGTGCCAGACTATCTTGCGCTCAGTGTAATGGCAGACTACCAACGAGAAAAATTGGAACTCGAAAAACGGCTGGAAGCGGGTGCATAAGGTGGTAAAATGTGAACGAATTTTTCCCGCACCTGCATCGCTAGCTACAGAAGCAAAAAAAGGAAAAAACGGAAAATACAATTCCGGTGATGTCATTGAAGCCCTAAAGCAAGTGTTTCATGGGAAATGCTATATCTGTGAAATGCAAGACCTACAGGATGGTGAGGTAGAACATCTTCTTCCGCATTATGACAGCGCATATCTTGGTCGAAAATTTGATTGGGAAAACCTGTTTTGGAGCTGCGGTCACTGTAATCGGATGAAGAATCACGCCGAATACGAGGGAAATGTCATCGATTGCTGTAAAGAAGATCCCGAGGAATATCTGAACTGCATCTATGCAAATGGAGAAGTACTGGTGCGCGTTCGTAATTCCTCGGAGAAGGCAAGGCTCACAGCACAGCTCATTTCCAATGCCTTCAATCAGACAAATACAGGCATTCGCAAAAATGCAACCACCATACGAAAACAAGATTTACAACAAGAAATGACAACCTTCTTTCAGCAACTTGGTGTATATCAAAAAGATAAGACAAATGTTGCAAAGAGAAAAGTGGCAGCACGCCTGAGAACGAAGACTGCATTTGCAGCGTTCAAACGCGACTACATCCGCGCACATCAAAGTGAATACCCGGAGTTTCAAGAATACGTCTAAACACAAATAGGGGTACTGTATGAAATCACATGGACTTCATGCAGTACCCCTATTCTTATGCAAACAATTCCACCTGATTGCTCTCCATCATGCCGTCGAGACAGCCGTGCATGCGCAGGAGGTCGATGGCGGGGGTGGGGATGTGGGAGCGGGTGGCAAGATCCTCGATGGAGATGAAGCGGCCGTACTGGCGCGCCTCGACGATTGCCTGCGCCGCCTTCTGCCCCATGCCGGGGAGTGCGGTGAACGGCGGGAGGAGGGAGTTCTCGCGCAGGATGAATTTCTCCGCGTCGGATGCGTAGAGATCGACGGGTTCGCAGGAGAAGCCGCGCAGATACATTTCCCACGCCAGCTGCAGTACGATCAGGATATCCTGCTTCTTGTTGTCGAGCTTGCCGCGATGCTCGCGCGCTTCGGCGTTCAGTGCGTCGATTGCCGCCTTGACCGCCGCCTGTCCCTTCGCGATGATGTTCGCATCGAATTCCGCTGCGCGAATGGAGAAGTAGGCGGCGTAGTAGGCGAGCGGATAGTGCACCTTGCAGAATGCAATGCGGTAGCCCATCATGACGTATGCAGTCGCGTGGGCGCGCGGGAAAAGGTATTTGATCTTCTGGCAGGACTCGATGTACCACTCGGGGATGCCGCCCGCACGTAGCGTCTCCTCAACATCCTTCGCGATGCCCCTCCCCTTGCGCACGTTCTCCATGGTCTTGAACGAGAGGAGCGGCTCGATGCCGTTCTGCATGAGGTAGTTCATGATGTCGTCGCGCGCGGAGATCGCGTCCTTCAGCGTACTCGTCCCCGCCTTGATGAGATCCTGCGCGTTGCCGAGCCAGACGTTCGTGCCGTGGGAGAATCCCGAGATGCGCACGAGATCGGCGAAGCAGTCGGGGTTCGAGTCGTCGATCATCTTCTGCGTAAACGAGGTGCGGAACTCCGGAATGCCGTACGTGCCCATGTTCGCGCCGAGCTCCTCGGGCGTGATGCCGAGCGCCTCGGTCGAGGTGAAGATGGACATGGTGGCGGGATCGTCGAAGGGGATGGTCTCAGGATCGCGGTGGGTCAGCTCCTCGAGCATCTTGATGACGGTCGGGTCATCGTGCCCGAGGATGTCGAGCTTGACGAGACGCTCGCTGATGGAATGATAGTCGAAATGGGTGGTGAGTGTGTCGGACTCCATGTTGTTCGCGGGACGCTGGATGGGCGTGAAGTAGTGTACGTCCATGTCACGCGGCACGACCATGATGCCCCCCGCGTGCTGCCCCGTGGTCGCCTTGACCCCCATGCAGCCGCGCATCATATGCTCGATGTACGGACGCCCCTTCGTCTCGCCCTGATCCTCATAGTAGTGCATGGCGTAGCCGTACGCGTTCTTGTCCTGCAAGCCCGAGATCGTGCCCGCGCGGAAGACGTTCATCTTGCCGAAGAGCACCTCGGTGTACTTGTGCGCGGTCGGCTGATAGTCACCCGAGAAGTTGAGGTCGATATCGGGAACCTTGTCGCCGTCAAACCCCAGAAAGACCGCAAACGGGATGTTATGCCCGTCCTTCGTGAGCGGCGTGCCGCAGACGGGGCAGTCCATCGACGGCAGGTCAAAGCCGCTCCCGACGGAGCCGTCGTCGATGAATTTGTTGTATTGGCAGTGGCGGCAGCGATAGTGCGGCGGTAGCGGGTTGACCTCGGTGACGCCGATCATGGTCGCGACAAAGGATGAGCCGACCGAACCGCGCGAGCCGACGAGGTAGCCGTCGTCGTTTGACTTCTTGACGAGGCGCTGCGCAATGATGTAGAGCGCCGAGAATCCGTGCCGGAGGATCGGTTTCAACTCGAGCTCGAGACGATCCGTCACAATCTGCGGCAGATTCTCGCCGTAGAGCTTGCGCGCGCGCGCGTACGACATCTCCTGAATCTCACGGTCCGCGCCCGGCACGGTCGGTGCATAGAGCTCGTCGGGGATGGGGAGGAAATGCTCGACACTCTCGGCGATCCTGCGCGGATTCGTCACAACGCACTCATAGGCGCGCTCCACGCCAAGATAGTCGAACTCCGCAAGCATTTCGTCCGTCGTACGCAGATAGAGCGGCGGCTGACGATCCGCGTCGCGGTAGCCGTTCGCCTTTTGCAGCATGGCGCGATAGACGGCATCCTCGGGGTTGAGGAAGTGCACGTCACAGGTCGCAATCAGCATTTTGTCGAGCTTTTTTGCGAGCGCGTCCACCTTGCGGTTGATGTCCCTCAGATCCTCATCCGTGTGAATCGGGAAGCGATCGTCGATTTTCAAAAAGTCGTTGTTATGGATGGGCTGAATCTCGAGGAAGTCATAGAATTTCGCGATTTCCTCAACTTCCTCGTCGGGACGCCCCGCGACGATACTGCGGATCAGCTCGCCCGCCTCGCACGCAGAGCCGACGATCAGCCCCTCGCGGTACTGCTCAAGAATGGCGCGCGGCACGCACGGGCGCCCGCGCTTCTTCGTGCCACGGAAATAGCGGATGTGCGAGAGGGAGACGAGCTTGTAGAGGTTGTAGAGTCCCGTCTTGTTCTGCGCGAGGAAGATGATGTGATGCGCGCGCTGATCCTCGGGCTTGTCGAGGAGATAGCCCTCCATGCCGTAGATGATCTTGATATCGACGCCCTTCTTCTTGAGGGCGCGTGCCGTGTTCATCGCCTCGGGGAATGCCTGCACGACGCCGTGATCCGTGATGGCGACCGCCGGCCAGCCCCAACGCGCTGCTGTCTCGACAAGCACCTTTGGCGGGACAACGGCATCGAGCGCGCTCATCTTCGTATGCGCGTGCAGCTCGACGCGCTTCACCTCTGCCGTGTCCTCACGCTGCGGCACATTGCGTTTTTCGATGGAGTCGATGAAAAGAACGTAGTCGCTGACGAATTTATCGTATTCGATCTTGCCCTGGATGCGGACGGCGCAGCCCTTGCCGATCGCCTTGAGGATGCGGTCGACCTCTGCGTCGATGTCCTCCTGCGTCGTCTTGCCGCGCACGCCGAAGAACTTTTTGCACGCAATGCCGTTCGTCTTATCGGCAAATTTCAGCAGGAGGATGTACGCGCCCGATTTGAGCTTGTTCGCCTGTGGGGAGAAGATCTCGCCCTCGAGGACGATGTTCTTCACCTCGTCCTCGATCACACCGAGCTCGCGTGCCTCACCCGATACGCCGCGCCCAATGATAACGCCTGCGGGCACTTCCTTGGTTTTTGCGCCCTTTGCAGCGCGTGCGGAGGCAGAGGCGGCAGGTGCTTCCCTTTTCACGGGCGCAGGCATGGGCGGCGGTGTCCAATCCGGGGCTGACATCTCGCCGAGCGCGCATTCCATGCAGACGACCTGGCAGGCACAGCCGACGTGCGTGCGGACAGCAGCCTCCACGCGCTTTGCAACGGCGCTCTGCGCGAACAGCTCCACGCCGAATGTGCCCGGCGCAGAGAGACGGATGATGTTGCCGTCGACCGCGTACTCCGCCTGACGCAGCGTGTGAAAGAGCACGGCGTCCTCCCCCGCTGCCTCGCGCACGACGCGCTCCCAGAGCGGCGCAATAGCGGGTGCGAGCGCAACGACGTTCTGCTGCACGTACGCGCCCGCGAGCCCGTAGTTCTCCTCGACCTGCCGTGCCATCGCGGCGATCAGCTCCTCATCGAGGACGGCAGGCGTGCCGATGACAAGCTCCCACGTATTTTCCTCTGCCGAGACCTCGACGTGACGCAGCGCGCACGCACGCAAAAGCGCCCGCTCCTCGTCGGAGAGGGCGAGCCCGCGCAGGAGGCGGAGGAGCATGTCCTCCGCGCTTGGTAGAATCCGATAGGTCTTGTTCATTCGTCGTAGAGCCTCTTATACTGCTCCCTGTCCTCGAGCACGCGGCGCACGTAGAGCCGCGTCTCGGGGTAGGGAATCGCCTCGATCTCGTCAAACTGATCGTTCCAATGATAGCGCTCCATCCAGTCGCGCACGTTGCCACGCCCCGCATTGTACGCCGCAAGCGCGAGGATGTCGTTGCCGCCGAACTCATTTTCGAGCTCCGCGAGATACCAGACGCCATAGCGGATGTTGAGCGCGGGGTCGTAGAGATAGTCCTCGGTAAAAGGTTCGTCGAGCTGACGCGCAATCCACGCTGCCGTCTGCGGCATGAGCTGCATGAGCCCGAGCGCACCGCCGTCGGAGCGGGCGCGTGTCTGAAATTTGCTCTCGTGCTTGATGACGGCAGCAACGAGGTAGGGGTCGGCGCGGTAGTGTGCGGCGCTCGTCTCGATGTAGCTGCGGTAGTCGTAGGGGTAGATGTAGCTGCGCTCCACCCAGCCCCAGCCGCCGACGATGACAAAGACGATGACGGCGACGACGAGTGCGCGCAGCCCCCACCAGAACACGCTCCGCAGATTACGAACGCCCAATGATCCGTTCCCTCCAAAGTTGTTCAATACATTCCCGTGTTTCTCCCGGTGTTCCCGTGTTGTCGATGACGATGTCTGCGCGTGCACATTTCTCTGCGAGCGGCATCTGAGCGGAGATGCGTGCCCGCGCCTCTCCCTCGCTCATCGACTTATCCCGCGCGAGAAGACGCGCGAGCTGCTCCTCCGCCGGGAGCGCAACAACCCATACCTCATCGGCGAGCGCATCCCAGCCCGCCTCAAAGAGCAGCGGCACATCCAGTACCGCTGCCATTTTGTTCTGCGCGCGTGCCGCACGCAGACGCTCCTCTGCCGCTGTGCGGATGAGGGGATGCGCAATGGCATCCACCTCCGCGCGCACGGCAGGGTCGGCAAAGACGCGCGCGGCGATTGCTGCGCGGTCGAGCGTGCCGCCCGCCGTCACAATCTCCCTGCCAAAGCGTTCCACATATGCGTTGAAGATCGGCTGTCCCGGCTGCGAGAGCTCATGCGCGAGCGCATCCGCGTCGATGATCGCCGCGCCGAGGGCACGCAGCTCTGTGCTGACGGTGGACTTGCCGCAGGCGATGCCGCCCGTCAGACCGATGATCTTCACCTACTTCGCCTCCGCCCAGTTCTTCCCGACGTGCACATCCACGGCGAGCGGCACGGCGAGCTCCGCCGCGCCGCTCATCGCCGCGCGCAGGATCTCCGTGATCTGCGCGATCTCCGCCTCCACCGTCTCAAGCACGAGTTCGTCGTGCACCTGCAGGAGGATGCGGCTCTTCACGCCCGCCGCACGCAGCGCGTCATAGGCGCGAATCATCGCAATCTTGATGAGATCCGCCGCCGTGCCCTGGATCGGCGTATTCATCGCCATGCGCTCGGCAAAGGAGCGCTGCATGAAATTGCGGCTGTTGATGGCGGGCAGGTCGCGCCGCCGTCCGTAAAGGGTCGTGACATAGCCGTTTGCATGCGCATCCGCAACCATCTTGTCGAGGAAGGCGCGCACGCCATGATAGCGCTCGAAGTAGCGCTCGATGTATCCCCCCGCCTCCTTGCGTGAAATGCCGAGGTCACGCGAGAGTCCGTAGTCACTCAGACCGTAGACGATGCCGAAGTTGACCGCCTTTGCCCTACGGCGCTGTTCCCCCGTCACCTCGTCTAGAGGCACGCCGAACACCTCCGACGCCGTGCGTGCGTGGATGTCCTGACCGCTGCGGAAGGCGTCTATCATCGTTTCGTCGCCCGACATATGGGCGAGGATGCGCAGCTCGATCTGCGAGTAGTCCGCCGAAAGCAGCGCATCATAACCCGCACCCGGCGTAAAGAGCGCACGTACGGCGCGCCCCTCCTCCGTGCGCACGGGGATGTTTTGGAGATTCGGGTCGGAGCTTGAGAGCCGCCCCGTCGCCGTCACCGTCTGGTTGAAGCTCGTGTGCACGCGTCCCGTTGCAGGACGGATGAGCGCACCGATGCCCTCGAGATAGGTCGAGCGCAGCTTCGTCCACATGCGGTAGGTCAGCACCTTGTCCACGATGGGATGTCGGTCGCGCAGCTCCTCGAGCGTCTCGGCGTTCGTCGAGTAGCCCGTCTTCGTCTTCTTGATCTTGCTCCCCTCTGCGAGCCCGAGACGCTCAAAGAGAATCTCACCGAGCTGCTTGGGCGAGCTGATGTTGAACTCCGTGCCCGCGAGCGCGTGAATCTCCGTGACGAGCGCCTCGATACGCGCATTCGCCGCCGTCAGCTCGCGCTCGAGTGCCGCGCGGTTCACATAGATGCCCGTCTGCTCCATCGACGCGAGCACGGGTACAAGCGGCAGTTCGATGCCCCGATAGAGGCGTGTGAGCCCCGCCCCATCGAGCGCTGCCCGCATAGGTTCGGCGAGATGCGCGGCCGTGAGCGCCTCATGCACGGCGCGCTGCTCCTGTGTCGCCTCTTCGGGGACAGCAGGAAAGTCCGCGCTGTGGGCAAATGCCGCGCGCGCGAGGTCACGCTTGTTCTCCTCGGGGCGCAGGAGGTAGTCCGCCAGCTCGAGATCAAAGATATTCGTGCCGACGGAAAGTCCCGCCTGCGCATAGCGCTTTGCATTCCAGAGTACGACGGGACGCTCCGCAAGCACAGCGCATACGGTGGAAAACTCCGACGCGTCTGCGCGCAGCACGCGCCGCTCCGCCCCGTAGGAAAGGGCGAGTACGTCGATCTGCACAAAGGGCGCCGTGCCGCTGAATACCGCGCCGACGGCAATCTCCTCCGCCGTGCGCAGCGATGCGAGGTCGGCAACGGAAAACGCCTCTGCATCGAGGTTTACCTGTGCAGCGGCTGCGGTCTCCTCTCCAAAGAGCGACTGCTCGACGCTGTACGCCGGTGCAGATGCAGAGAGATAATCCGAGAACGCGCGCCCTACTGTCCGCAGCTCGTACTCCCGGCAGAACGCATCGAGCGCTGTGCGGTCGGGCTGCATGCGAAAGCCCTCCGCTTCATAACGGAGTTCCGGCACATTGCATTCGATTGTCGCGAGCTGCTTCGAGAGCAGAGCCTGATCCCGATACTCCACAAGCGAGGCGCTGAGTTTTTTCCCGCTGACCTCGGCTGCGTGGTCGAGCACGTTCTCGATGCTCTCATATTGCAGGAGCAGTTTCGTCGCGGTCTTGGGACCCACGCCGGGTACGCCCGGAATGTTATCCGAGCTGTCCCCCATCAGCCCCTTCAGGTCGATGAGACGAATCGGCGCGAAGCCGTACTCCTCCTCGAACGCCGCCGTATCGTAGCGGCGCGTGTCGCTGATCCCCTTTTTCGTCAGGACGACGGTGAGATTCGTGCGGATGAGCTGCAGGGCGTCGCGGTCTCCCGTCACAACGACAGTCTCCACGTCCTCCGCAGCTGCCTGCGTTGCAAGCGTACCGATGATGTCGTCTGCCTCGTAGTCATCCAGCTCGAGGAAGGGAATGCCGAGCGTCCCCGCCAGCTCCTTCAGAAGTGGAATCTGTGCGATCAGCTCTTCGGGGGTCTTGTCGCGCGTTCCCTTGTACTCCGGATAAAGCGTCGTGCGGAACGTCGTGCGGCTCTTGTCAAACGCGATGACAATCTGCGTCGGCGCGAGCTCCTTCAGGAGCTTTACGAGCATCATTGCAAAGCCGTGCACGGCATTCGTGTGGACGCCGCGCGCATTCGGCGGGAGCTGCAGCGCGTAGAACGCGCGAAAGAAAAGGCTGCTCCCGTCGAGAACGGCAAATTTTTCCCGGCTCACAGGTTCGGCTTGTCCTCGTCCTCGAGACGCATGAGGACGAAGCAGTAATCAGAGATGCGGTTGAGGTACTGCAGGTCGACATCCGCCACGCTGCCGCGCCGTGCAAGTGTCCATGCGCGACGCTCCGCCTCGCGTGCCACCGTACGCGCCAGATCGAGCATCGCACTCGACTTCTTGTCGCCGGGGATGACAAACTCCTTGAGTGCGGGCAGACTCTCCTCGATGTCTGCAATCTCCGCCTCAATCCCCGCGATCATCTCCGCCGTAACACGGGGCGGCTTGTTGCGGCTCGCGAAGTCCGCCATTAGCATGCCGAGCTGCTTCTGCACGGCGAGGATGTCGTCCTTCACGCGCTTGTTCGTCGCAAACGCGCGTGCCATGCCGAGCGCAGAGCCGAGGCTGTCGACCTTGCCGTAGACCTCGACGCGTGCGTCGTCCTTCGCGATGCGCTCACCCGTAAAAAGGCTCGTCTGTCCCTGATCACCGGTTTTTGTCACAACACTCATTGTACTTCCTCCTCTGTGGATAAATGTACCCAGTCGCGCAGAGAGGTGCGACCGGGCAATCGAAAGCAAAATTTTTTAGAAAATCTCCGTCTCACTGAAGAAGATGTGCACCTCGCGCGCAGCGCTCTCGGGGCTGTCGGACGCGTGCACCGCGTTCTCGCTCCCGTTCTTTGCAAAGCGCTTGCGAATCGTGCCATCCGCCGCATTCGCCGGATTCGTCGCACCGTGGAGTTCGCGCACGCGCGCAATCGCATTTTCGCCCGCGAGCACCATCGCCACGAGCGGCGCGGAGGTCATGAACGCGGAGAGCTCGCCGTAGAACGGCTTCTCAAGATGCTCCGCGTAGTGAATGCGCGCAATGCGATCCGTCATCTGCATCATCTTCATCGCGCGAATCTGAAGCCCTGCCTCCTCATACGCCTTTGTAATGTCTCCAATGTGGTGTGCCCCGACGGCATCCGGTTTGATGAGAACCAGAGTTTGTTCCATTACTTCATCTCCTCAATAATACGTTTGTACTCCGCTCCGAGCCCGGCGTAGTTCTCCGCCGCCGCCCGCAGCGCCTCGATCTCATCGTCGCGCAGCGCGCGCACGATCTGAGCAGGGTTGCCGAATACAAGCGAGTTCGACGGAATCTTCTTGTGCTGCGGCAGGAAGGTGCCCGCACCGATGACGACGTTCTCGCCGATCTCGGAGTAGCCCATGACGATCGAGCCCATGCCGATGAGGGTATTATCCCCAATCCGGCTGCAATGCACGACTGCATTGTGCCCAATGAGGACATTGTTCCCGATGCACACAGGTACGTCGCACATGACGTGAACCGTCGCGTTCTCCTGGATGTTCGTATTCTCACCGATGGTAATCGGCTGAAAATCGCCGCGCACCACAGCACCGAACCAAATGCTCGAGCCGGCGCCGACTGTCACGTCTCCGATGACAGCCGCCGACGGCGCAATGAATGCGGACGGATCAATCACGGGAGTCTTGCCCCGATAGGGCAGGATGATCTTATCCATCTATTCCGCCTCCTTCGTATTCTGTTCATTCTGCTCAGATGTATTATACCACGCCTTTTCATTCTCCAACAAGAATTTTTTCAGTATTCGCACGCGTTGCTCGCGCAGCCAGATTCCAATCTCCGCACCCGCGAGGTCTGTCGGAGCGGAGCGGCCTGTGATGGTCTGCATGGTGCGGAGAGCCGCCGCGCCGTGTGCGAGATAGGGTGGCAGAGAACCGTGGTCGGCGCGGATGATAATGTTGAACGCTGCCATCGACAGCCCCGACGCGCCAACGCCGAGCAGGAGGTCGACGATCTTGCCGAGACGCGTGAGGCGCGGCGCACGCATATGCTGACGAATCACAAACGATGCCGCCTTCATCCAGTCGTGTGGGAGCGTCATGCGCCTGTTCCACGCGGCGAGCGCCGTGAGCCCCGTCTTTTCGTGTCCGTAGTGATGCGGCAGCATCTCCTTCGGCGTGAGGCTCTTGCCGAGGTCGTGGACGAGCGCGGCAAAGCGCGTGCGTATATCCTCCGTTTCCTCGGCAACGGCATCCACCATTGCAAGCGTATGTGCGAGGGCATCGCCCTCTGGGTGAAACTCTACGGGCTGCACCTGTCCCTCGAGCGCGGCGATCTCGGGAAAGGTCACGGCGAGGAGATCGGCTGCCCGCAGCACGCGGAAGAACACAGAGGGGCGCGGTGCAGCAAGCGCACGCCGCAGCTCCGCCATCAATCGCTCCGTCGGCTCGCGGCGCAATTCATCCGCGCATGCACGCATATAGAGAAGCGTTCCTTCCTCCACGCGATAGCCGAACTCTGCCGCCTGCCGCGCGGCGCGCAGGGCTCGTACGGGATCATCCGTAAAGTGTTCCGAGACCGCACAAATCACACCCGCTGCGAGATTGGCACGCCCGCCGTAGGGATCGAGCAGCGCCCCCGAGGGCAGCTCAAGCGCCATCGCATTCATCCGCGTGTCGCGCCGATAGAGATCCTCCTCAATCGTCACAGTAGGGTCGAACGCAACATCGAAGCCGCGATAGCCTGCACCCGTCTTGCGTTCCCTGCGCGCAAACGCCACCTCGCGGCGCACGCCGTCCACGCGCACGTGATAGACGGGGAACGCCTTTCCAATCTTTTCCGCATGCGGAAAGAGTGCATGAAAACGCTCCTCGGCAATGCCCGTCACGGCATAGTCGACATCCTTTGCCTGGGCACCGCGAAAATGATCGCGCACGCAGCCGCCGACGCGAAAGACGCGTGCGCCTATATCCCGCAGCGCGCGCACAAATTCCTCCTCGCGCATCGCCTCACCCCCTATCTTCGGAGCAAACAAAAAAGCATCACCGTGCGTGATGCTCTCATTTCGATTGGTGGGCCCACTTGGACTTGAACCAAGGACCGACCGGTTATGAGCCGGTTGCTCTAACCAACTGAGCTATAGGCCCCAAACAAAGTGGAGAGCACGCAAGGCTCTCACCTGTGGATGAAGCGCAGATTCATGCAGTCGGCAATCCTCCCGCTTCTTCAAAAAAACCTGCGCAGAGCGCAGGTGTGATAAGCGATGGAGCGGAAAACGAGGCTCGAACTCGCGACCCCCACCTTGGCAAGGTGGTGCTCTACCACTGAGCTACTTCCGCAAAATGGAGCGGAAAACGAGGCTCGAACTCGCGACCCCCACCTTGGCAAGGTGGTGCTCTACCACTGAGCTACTTCCGCATCCGTCACTGACATCTCTGTCAATCAACAAGAGATATTGTAGCAAGAGAAGGGCTTTCTGTCAAGGAGTATTTTTTGCATTGTCATCCCACATTGGGTATTCCTGACGCAGTTCATCACAAAAGGATTTTTCAAATGCGGGAACGGATTCATTCAAAATGGCATGTAATTTCTCAAAGAGCACAGGAATGTCATCCTGTACGATGCTCCATATGATTTCAAAATCAACATGTCCATAATTGTGCGCGACCATGTTGCGAAGACCACGGATCTGTTTCCATGGGATATCATCATGCGCATCTTTGAACGAATCCGATAACGTCCGCACGAGTTCACCGATCTGCAGCAAGTAAAAACAGCAGGCATCTCGCTGCACAAAATTCTCGGAAGTGATAAAGGCTACATAATCCCCAATGTCCCGCACGGTCATCCGAATGCGTGCACAGTAAAGCAGGACATGATAGACACGCTGCAAATCCTTGTCCCTAATCACCATAAATCTGAACCTCTTCCTGCCGTATGCTTCGCAAGAACTCCTCCGGCAGTTGCCGTGTCGTCATGATATCAATTTTCTGCCCGAGTGCTTCCTCCATATCCGCATAAAAACCGGCAACTGCCAGTCCCTTGAGTTTTTGACCGAGATCCACGCGAAAGTCGATGTCACTCTGCTCGTTCGCCTCTCCACGCGCATAAGAGCCGAAGAGAAACACCTTGTCAATGTCATAGCGACGGCAGACAGGTGTAATTTTTTCTTGAATACGATCAACTGTATACATGCCTGCTCACCTCTTCTCTATTATGACATATTTTCGCACAAATAAAAAGAGCCCGCGATGAAGAACTACTTCAACCACGGACTCCCTGACCAATTACACCTTGAACTTATCCGTCTCGGACTGCAAGTCCGTTGCCATGTCGGCGAGGCTGCGGCTAGAGGAGGCGATCTCCTCCATGCCCGCTGCCTGCTCCTCGGTCGCAGCAGAGACGTTCTGCGACTCGCTGCCGATGCCCTTTGCCGAGGTATCCACAGCCCCCATGCCCTCGATGATCGAGTTCATATTCTCGCGCAGTTCGAGGACACGCTTGCTGACCGCAAGCGATGCCGTCTTGACATCCTCGACCATGCTCAGAATGAGCGAGAAGGTTTCACCCGTTGCAGTAACGTTCTCCTTGCCCGTCTCCGCCTCGCGCAGTCCCTCGGCCATCGAGGCGACCGCACGGTCCGTCTCCTCCTGAATGCTGCGGATGAGCTCGGAGATCTGCTGGGAGGCGTTCTGTGACTCCTCTGCGAGCTTTCGCACCTCCTCGGCAACAACCGCGAAGCCGCGCCCATGCTCGCCCGCACGCGCCGCCTCTATCGCGGCATTGAGCGCGAGAAGGTTCGTCTGTCCCGAGATGCTCGAGATGATCTCGACGATGTTGCCGATCTCCTTCGAGCGCTCGCCGAGCTTGCTGACAATCTCGCCCGTCTGCTGTACCGTCGTCGCGATCGAATTCATCTGCTCGACCGTCGTCTGCACGAAGGCATTGCCCTCTGCCGCCTTCTCCGCCGTCGCTTGCGTCTGCTCACGTGCTCGGCGTTGGTTCGTGATTGCCTCCTCGAGGCCGCGCTGGAACTCCTGCACGGTCATGCGGCTCGTATCGATGATCTGCAGCTGCTTCTCCGCTGCCTCGGCGACCTCGGTGATGGACTGCGCGACATTCTGCGTCACCTGCGCCGACTGGTTCGCGTTCGCCGTGAGCTCCTCGGAGGAGCCCGCGACATCCGTCGCCGTTGCCTTGATCTTGCGGATCATCTTCTGCATACTCTCAACCATCGTGTTGAACTGATGCGCAATGTGCGCAAACTCATCATCGCCGTCGAGCATGATCTTCGAGCGGAGATCCCCGCTCGCGATATGCCGCGCACCGTCAAGAATCGTATCCACAGAGTTTTTGATATTCTTCAGGAGCAGGACAAGCGTGATGATCGACAGAATAACAACCACGATCAAGGAGATGATGGTAATGAGCCGGACGCCGGTGAAAACCTCCTCACTGTGCGCCATCTCCGCGCGTGCAAGACGCACGCTGTCCGCCTTGTCCTCCTCGATGATGTCCGTCATGCGCTTGTAGACATCCGCCTGCTCGCTAAACGCCAGCCGGACAGCGCCCGCCTGATTGCCTGCATTGAGGAGCTCCGTCGCACGCTGACGAGCGTCGGCATAGTTTTTGCGCTCCTGCTTGAGCTTGTCAAGACGCGCAAGCTTCTGCGTACGATCTGCCTCGTTTTGGAACGGCGCCTCCTGAATTGCCTTCTCATACTCATCATATGCCTTGTTCAGCTGTGGCGTGAGCTCGGAGATCAGTCCCGCCGCACGTGCGCGTTCCGCCTCATTCGGAGCCGTAATGCGCATAAGTTCGTACTCGCGACCATCCGCCGTAAGTGCCTGCACCTGACCGCCCACATTGAGGACATGTGCCCAGCTGAACACGCTGACCGTGTTGTTGTTGAGCACACTGCTCGACTGATTCGCGTAGAATCCGTAAGCTCCGAACATGACGACCAAAAAGCCGACACTCAATACGATTTTCTTTGCTACCGACATTTCTCTGATCCCTCCAAAAACCAAAAAAGAGTTCCCTTCGTTCCCCTAAATGAAACTTCCCTTAGAATATTTTGATTATAACACTCAGCCTTTCAAAAAACCATATGGCAGCAAAATTTTTTCTGTGTTATACTTACGCTGTTGCTACAATAAATAAACAAAAGGACGGACAACAATGGCAAAGATGTTAAAAAAGCTGCAACAGAAAATCACACCGCCTGAAAAGCCAAAGGCAGCGCCGCCCCCGGGCAAGGATTATCTGCTCCTCATCCTTATGGCGTTCACTGTCATGGTCATCATTGCGGCGTGGGAAAATCTGGATGCGCTGACGCTCATCATGTATATTCTGCTGACGCTCTCGCTCGGACTCACCTACGCACGCCGTCACGCGGGCAATCGTCTCTCCGAGATGCAGATGACGATTGTCACGCGCGCGAGTTTCGTCACCATCGGCATGGCAGGCGCACTCTTCCTCATCGACGCATACCGCCGTTTCTTCGCCTGACGACGAATTATGTTATTCTGAATTCAAAAGAGGGGTGAGCTTATGCCGGAACTAAGTCGTTTTGCCGGAATGGTCATATATATGCTCTTTCGAGATACCGGTCAACATCATAAACCACATGTTCATGTTTATTATGGCGAACATGAGGCAGTCATCGGTATCGACGGCGAGCTATTGGCGGGTTCTCTTCCTCGAAAGCAGCTAAAAATTATTACCGGCTGGCTCGCATTTCACGAATTCGAAGCATATAGAGCATGGAATTCGGCTGTGCAAGGAGAACATTTTGATAAAATTCCACCGATGAAATGAGGTGTAATCCATGTATATCAAAGACGATGTATGCTACGCAGGAGAACTGCAGGACGATATAAAGATAGTCGAGGCAAAGCCCCTGGGTGGTGGCATGATGCTCGTCACCTTTTCGACAGGTGAAAAGCGTCTATTTGACACAACGCTGCTAAAAGGTGCGGCGTTCGAACCACTTGCCAATGACGAGATATTCCGACATCCCGTACTCTTTCATGGCGTAATCACATGGAACAATGGGGAAATCGATATTGCACCCGAATTTGTCTACGAGCACAGCTACACCTATGACAGCCTTGCTCTATGAATCATCAGGCATACAAACGCGGCTTATCTCCATCGAGAGACGAGCTGCATTTTTATAGGACAAGCCAAACAAAAGGAGGCATATCATGAAAGTATTGATGATCAACGGCAGCCGCAGAGAGCACTGCTGCACCTACACGGCACTCTCCATCATAGGGGACAGCCTCAAAGAGGAAGGCATTGACGCTGAAATTGTCTTCGTCGGCAGGGATGCTGTAAACGGGAATCTGGATGCACTCATAAAATCCTTGGGAGAAAAATGTGACGAAGCAGACGGCTTCGTCTTTGGATCACCCGTGTACTACGCTTCGCTCACAGGAGAGATCAAGCTCGTTCTCGACCATTTATTCGGGAGTCACCGCGACAAGATGCGCTGCAAACCCGCAGCGATTGTTGCATCTGCGCGGCGCGCCGGAACGACTGCCACATTGGATGTACTCGCAAAGTATCCTGCAATCAACGAAATGCCGATCGTCTCCTCAAGCTACTGGCCGATGGTGCACGGCTACACGCCCGAGGATGTCATGAAAGACGAAGAGGGCGTCGGCATCATGAGGCAGCTCGGCAAGAATATGGCATGGATGCTGAAATGTATCGCAGCCGGCAAAGCTGCGGGAATCGACGCGCCGAATCCCCCTGATTACCATAAGACAAATTTTATCAAGTAAAGCGCGATTGTATCTCTCCAATAGAAAAGCCGACCTGCAATAGATCGGCTTTTTTTGCGTTCAAAGGCTGAAATTCTCTCCAAGATAGAACTTGCGCGCGATGGGGCTCTCGGCAATCGTCTTGCTGTCCCCCTCGAGGAGGAGTTTGCCCTCGCTGAGGAGGTAGACGCGGTCGACGATGTGGAGGGTCTCGCGGACGTTGTGGTCGGTGATCAGGATGCCCATGCCGCGCTGGCGCAGGTACTCGATGATCTCCTGTATATCGGCAACGGCGAGCGGGTCGACGCCCGCGAACGGCTCATCGAGCAGGATGAACTGCGGCTCAAGCGCAAGGCAGCGCGCGATCTCGACGCGACGGCGCTCGCCGCCCGAGAGCTCCGTGCCGCGACGGTCGCGGACGTGCCCGATGTGGAACTCCTCGAGGAGTCCGTCGAGCTTGTGCTTCTGCTCCGCCTTCGAGAGCTTCGTCGTCTCAAGAATTGCGGCGATGTTCTCCGTAACGGTGAGCTTGCGGAATATGGACGGCTCCTGCGTGAGATAGCTGATGCCCAGCTCCGCACGCCGATACATGGGATAGTCCGTGATGCAGATGTCAGAGAGATAGACATCGCCGTGCGTGGGCTTTTCGAGTCCGACGATCATGTAGAACGTCGTCGTCTTGCCCGCGCCGTTGGGGCCTAGGAGCCCCACGATCTCGCCCTTGTCGATGCGGACGGAGATGCGGTCAACGACGGTGCGGCTGCCGAATTTCTTGACGAGGTTGCGGGATTCGAGATGCACGTTCAAGCCCCCTCACTCGGTCACGGCATTGCCGTCGTCCGAAAGATAGACGGTCATATGATTGCTGTGCGCCATGTTGTTGCCTTGAAATACCCACGCATTCCCATCGAGCACGACGTAGGGTCTGTCCACGCTGCCAAAATACTCCATGCGGTCGCCGCCGCCCTCGAGATCGCGCGGCGGGCTAATGATGTGTGCGCTCCCCGTGCCGACAAAGCGATTTTCCTTCATCCAGCCCTCAAGGCGATCTGCCGTGAGCGTGCCATCGGCACTCGTGATCGTTCCGCCGGATGAGGCGAGGACATAGTCGTTCTGAGAGGGGTAGTAGTCGACCTCTGCCCCCGTGAACGTGCGCCCCGCCTTCGTCATGTGGACGCTGCCCGACGCCTGCCAATGATCCTGTCCAACGCCCGAAAGCCGCTCACAGGAGAGGTCCATATCGTCGCGCACGGCGCGGACACCGCCCTCGACCGTGCCCTCCTCGGTCTTGGTATTATACGTTGCACGCGCGCCTGTGACCCAGCCCGTCCCCTCCTCCATACGAACATTCGTCTCCGCTGTGATGAGTCCCGTCTGCGTGTCATAGGTGAGGCTGTCCGCCGAGAGATTCGTCGGCTCCGTGCCCTGCTGTGCTGCCGATGCCGCCGCGGAGAGTGCCCCCGCCGCAAGCAGCACGAGGATGCCCCGATAGAGTTTCTTCTTCGTCATTTCGCCCCACCTTTTTCTATACGAGCGTTGCCAATCACGCTGAATTTCTGAAAGCCGTCCGTGCTCACAATGCGGTCGCCCGTCGCACGAATATCATCGCGTACGAGAACGGCATCCCCCTCGGCGCTGAGACTGCCCTCTGCCGCCGTCCACCGCAGCTCCTTTGCACGCAGGCTCGCGCCGTCACTTGTCTGTGCCTCGATGCTGCCCGTGACCACAATATCGTGGGTCTTGCTGTCCATGCGCCCCTCCGCCGCCTTGAGCGTGAGGCTGCGCCCGTCCTCCGTGTAGAATGTCCCATCGATCTGCACCATGCTCGTATCGTTGGTATCGATGTCGACATTCACCTGCGAAGCGGTCATCTCCCAGACGGTACGCCCGTCGCGTTCCTCGCTGAGCGTATTGTCCGCATAGGACATAATGCGGGAACCCTGCGGTTCATCCGTCTGCTCCGGAATCTCGGGCACGCTTGTAATCGCCCACACGATGAGTCCGGCGAGGAGGGCGGCACCGCCGCCATAGAGCCATTTGCTCTGCGCCATCAATCCCCCTCCTTCGCTGCTGCCGATACGTGATGCTTGCCCGTCTTCTGCTCCTCGGGCGGGGTGTTCCAACGCTTCTGAAACCAGATCCACTGCGTCGGATTCTCGCGGATGATGCGCTCGACGATTACCGTCATCTGCACGGTGAATTCGTGGAGGTCGCGGTCGCTGTCCCCCGTATTTGGGCAGCGCATGATCTCGCCAACGATGACCTTGTGCTTTCCATTCGGCTGACGCAGGATAAATGCGGGCACGACGGGCGATTTGAACTTGCGCGAAAAGACCGCAGGGCCGAGCGGCGTCGACGCCGTGCGCCCAAGGAACTCGATAAACGCGCCGCCGGGGCCGCCGTCCTGATCGGCGAGAAAGCCGAGCAACCGCCCGCGCTTCAGCGCACGCGCCGCCGCGATCAGCTCGCTCGTACCGCGCGAGAAGATCTCGACGTGGATGGTCGCGCGCAGATCGTCGAGCACACGCGTGTACTGGATGTTCGGCTGCGGCTTTGCAATCGCGCTGACGGGGATGCCGTTCAGTGTGAACGCCGCCGAGAGCCACTCCCAGCAGCCGACATGACCCGTGAGCACGACGACACCGTGCCCCTCGGCAAGTGCCTCCTGCATGCGCTCGAGATGGTCGATCTCGATGTAGTCGTTGAGATTCTTCTCGTTCAGCATGGGCATCGCGAGGATGTCGAGGACATTGCGCGCCATATTGATAAAGGAGGCGCGCACGAGCCGCTTTGCCTCCCGCTCGTCAATGCCGAGCGCAGGCATCATATGCTCCACAGAGCGGCGGCGCATCTTCGGAATCAGGAGATAGTAAAGATTGCCGAGCACCCAGCCCGCACCGAGCAGGAGGGGGCGCGGCGTACGGCACGCAAGCCAGCTGAGAAACATGAGCGTATTATAGAGCACTGCCGCACCTCCTCTCTGCGCTACTGAGCAGCGCCATCGCTGTCCGTCTGAAATACGGTGAGCACACGATCCCAAAGCCCCTGTGTCTTTAGGATGATCTCGTAAATTTCGCGCACAGCACCGCGTCCGCCCGAAGCCGACGCAATGATCTGCGCGACCTCCTTCACCTCGGGCACGGCGTCGCCCACGGCACACGGCAGCCCGACCATGCGCATGATGGGGAGATCGACAATGTCGTCGCCAATATAGGCAATCTCCTCGTCGCTCAGTCCCGTCTTCGCCTTGATGTCCGCATAGGCATCGCGCTTGTCGAGCTTGCCTTGATAGACAAGCTCGATGTGCAGCTCACGCGCGCGATTCTCCACAATGGACGAGGCGCGCCCCGTGATGATAGCGGGCACAATGCCCACCTTGTGCGCCAGTGTAATGGCGAGTCCGTCTCGCGCAAAGAAGGGCTTGTAGAGCTCACTCCCGTCGGGCGCGACGTAGATGCCCCCGTCCGTGAGCACGCCGTCCACGTCGAGGATCACGCATTTGATTTGCTTTGCACGCGCAATCGCATTCTCCCGAATTGGCATCAGACGACCCCCTGCCGCAGGAGGTCGGTCAGATGGACGATGCCGACGGGTACGCCCGCCGCATCGACGACGGGCAGGACGGTGACGGGACGCGGCTGATGCTTCTCCATGACGGAGAGCGCCGCCGCCGCCATCTTATCGGGCGCAATCGTGAGCGGCGTGGCAAACATGATGCTCTCCACATCCTTGTCGAGGAAGTTGTAGTCCTTCGCAAGCGCGCGGCGGATGATGCCGTCCGTGACGAGTCCGATGAATTTGCCGTCCGCGTCAACCACGGACACAGCGCCGAGCCCCTTGTCCGTCATGACAAAGAGTGCATCCTTTGCCGTCGTGTGATAGGAAACGACTGGTTTCTCCTCACCCGTGTGCATGACGTTTGCAACCGTGAGGAGCAGCTTGCGCCCGAGTGCGCCGCCCGGGTGGAAGAGTGCATAGTCCTCCTTCTTGAAGTCACGCGCCTCCATGAGCGCCATTGCAATCGCATCGCCCATTGCGAGCGTCGCTGTCGTGGAGCTGGTCGGTGCGAGTCCCAGAGGGCACGCCTCGCGCTCGACGCCGATGTCGATGTAGAAGTCCGCGCTGCGTCCGAGCTGGGATTTGCGCCTGCCGCACATGGCGACAATCCGCGCGCCGATGCGGTGGATGATCGAGAGGATATTTACGACCTCGTTCGACTCGCCGCTGTTCGAGATGGCGATAACGATGTCGTCCGCCGTCACCATGCCGAGGTCGCCGTGAAACGCCTCGGCGGGGTGCATGAAGAAGGACGGCGTGCCCGTGCTCGCAAGGGTCGCCGCAATCTTGCGCCCGACGTGCCCGGATTTGCCCATGCCCGTGACGACAACGCGCGCCTTACAGTCCAAAATCGCGCGCACCGCCGCCTCGAAGTCCGCGTCGATCCGCTCCGCGAGCTGCGCGACTGCCTGCGCCTCAAGCTGAATCGTCTCGATTGCCTTTTCGCGAATGCTCTGTGCCATATGTCTCTCCTATTTCAGCTTTTTGCGTACAATCTCGTAGATGGCGAGGGCATCCTTCAGGAGGTCTTCGAGTTTGTCGAGATAGACCATGTTCGCCCCGTCCGACAGTGCCTCGGGCGGGTTGTCATGCACCTCGAGGAAGAGTCCGTCGACGCCCGCGCCGACAGCTGCGCGCACAAGGTACTCGACATACTCGCGCTGTCCGCCCGAGCTCGTGCCCGCGCCGCCCGGCAGCTGCACGCTGTGCGTCCCGTCGAAGATGACGGGATAGCCGAAGCTGCGCATGATGGGGAAGGAGCGCATATCGACGACGAGGTTGTTGTAGCCGAAGCTCTCGCCGCGCTCCGTGAGGAGGATGCGGTCACTGCCGCTCTCGTGGATCTTGTCGACGACGTTGCGCATATCGTTCGGCGAGAGGAACTGCCCCTTCTTCACGTTGACGATGGCGCCCGTCTGTGCCGCCGCATGGAGAAGGTCGGTCTGCCGCGAGAGGAATGCAGGAATCTGCAGGATGTCCGCAACCTTTGCGACGGGCTCCGCCTGACAAGTCTCGTGAATGTCGGTGACGACGGGCACGCCGAGCTCCGCACGGATCGTACCGAGGATCTTCACGCCCTCCTCGAGCCCGGGGCCGCGGAAGCTATGGTAGGCAGAGCGGTTCGCCTTGTCAAAGGATGCCTTGAATACGTAGGGAATGCCAAGACGATCCGCGATCTCCTTGATGCCGCGTCCGATCATGAGCGAGCGCTCGAGTCCTTCGAGGACACAGGGTCCCGCGAGGAGCACCAGCGGCTCACCTCCGCCGATCTCAAAATTCGCCAGCTTCACTTTGTTCATCTTCATGGCTCCTTTCAACAATCATATACTGTCACCCGCATGAACACACACGGAATTTACACTTATTATAAAGTTTTCGCGCGCAGAGGTCAATAAATGCCTTCTCTGCAGTAAACTTCATTGACAGCTGCAAGATCCTCCTCGGTATCGACGCCGATAAAGACGGCGTCCGTCTCAATGACGCGGATTGTGTGTCCGTTCTCGAGCGCGCGCAGCTGCTCGAGGGACTCGGAGAGTTCGAGTGGGGTCTGCGCCATGCGCGCATACGCAAGCAGGAAGTCGCGGCGATAGGCGTAGATGCCGATGTGCTTGTATACCTTTGCGCCCGGATTGCGCGCGTAGGGAATGCACGCACGGGAGAAGTAGAGCGCGTTGCCGCGTTGGTCGGTGATGACCTTGACGTTGTTCGGGTTCGCCATCTCCTCCTCGTCCGTGAGCAGGGTCTTTGCCGTCGCCATCGGCAGGCACTCGTCCGCGAGAAACGGCTCGACGAGCGCGTCGATCACGGCGGGGTCGATGAGTGGTTCGTCGCCCTGCACGTTGATGATGAGGTCATAGTCCATCATTTTCTCCGCGACCTCGGCGAGTCGGTCCGTCCCCGTCGCATGGTCGGCGCGCGTCATGACGGCGCGTCCACCGTGCTCCTCGACGGCAGCGAGGATGCGCTCGTCGTCCGTTGCAACGACGACATCCTGCACGAGCCGCGCCCGCACGGCGCGCTCATAGACGCGCACGATCATGGGCTTACCCGCAATGTCGCGCAGGGGCTTGCCCGGCAGACGCGTGGATGCGTAGCGCGCGGGAATAATGCAGAGAACCTTCATGCGATCACCTCTATAATGCATAGGCATGGATCTGTGAATTCCATAGAAAGATTTTGCTTAGAACGCAAGACACAGAGGAGCGCCTCGCACACAGCCCTTTGTTTTTCCTGTCCAGACGCTCAAAGCGCCCCTACCACCGCTTACGCGATCCCCCTCCCCCGTGTCGAGCGGTCAACGTCATCCAATCACACTTCGCTAACGCTTGTGTTCTTGGGACGTTTTCCCATACGACCTGTTGCCCAATCAGCTGCGTCCTTTCGGACTTGCTTCTTGGACAGGTCAGCAACGGGGGAGGCTTTGCATTACGGCATATTAGCTTCCCCCGTCGCAACGGGGGAAGTGGCACGCCGCAGGCGTGACGAAAGGGGCGCTCCGAGAGCAGCTTCCTTTGGATAACACCTCAAGACACCGGTCTGAGTTTCGCTGCAAGCTGCTTTTCGAGTCTGCGGAAGAACTCCTCGCGCCCCTTCTGGAACGTGACCTCAACGGAGATCACATAGATGGGGACGCGCCACTTCGCACGCACGACGTCCGCCGGCACCTTCACCGCGTCCTTCTCGGTGATGACAATCGCCTCGACGCCGAGCGTCTCCGCGCGATACAGCACCTCCGCCATATCGCGCTCGCCGTAGTCGTGGTGATCGGGATAGCGCATGCTCTCCACCATTTCGACGCCGAGGTCGGCAAGCGTCTGCTCGAACGAGGCGGGATTGCCGATCGCGGAGACCGCGAGCACCTTCTTCCCCTCCATCTCCGTGACAGGCACGCCGCCCGCCGCGATGTCCTCATACCAGTCCGAGAGCCGCACAAACTGGCGGGGCTGATGGATGCTCTCGAGGATGATGCCGTCCTGATTGTAGCTGCGGAACGTCTCCCAGATATGCGTGATCGCACCCGGTGCCGCCTGGTCGACCTTCGTCATGAGGCAGACATCGGCGCGGTCGATATGCGAGAGCGGTTCGCGCAGTGTTCCGCGCGGCAGGAGATACCCGTTGCCGAAGACGTTCACCGCATCCACGAGCAGGATGTCCATATCGCGCGCAAGCTGCCAATGCTGATACCCGTCGTCGAGGATCGCCACCTCCGCGCCGAAATGCTCGATGGCATAGCGTCCCGTGACGGCACGCTGCGGCCCAATGAGCACAGGCACGTTGGGCAGATGTTTGGCAAGCATAAACGCCTCATCACCCGCCGTCTCCGCGTCCATCTTCAGCGTGCGCCCGTCGGAGACAATGCCGACCTCGCCGCGCCACTTTGCACGGTATCCGCGATTCAGAATGACGACACGGTATCCCATCGCGTCAATCGCACGCGCGAGATGCTGTGCCGTCGGCGTCTTGCCCGTGCCGCCGACCGTGACGTTGCCGAGGCTGATGACGAAGCAGGGAAGCTGCTCCTTCTTGACCCAGCCCCAGCGGTACATTGTGAGCTTCAGATTCACCAGCTGCTCATAGATGAGCGAGAATGCATAGAAGACGCCCATGATGAGCCTGCGCGAGATGCCGCGCACCTCCTTGTCATGGACGAGGTCGATAAAGTAGGTCTGGAAGTTTGCGACCTTCTGCGTCGCGCGCACGCGATGATTGCTGATGCGTTCCTGCGCGCGCAGTGCACGGCGTGCCTCATACGCCGCAAGCAGATCCACGAGGATCTGTGCCGACTTTGCCGACGCGCCCTTGTTCTCGTTGATGATCGCAAGCGTCTCGCGCTCGAGCCGCTCGCGCTCGGCGGCGTCACCAAAGAGACGCAGGGTCTCGCGCGTCAGCTCCGCGCCGTTCGTAACCGTCACGACGGCGTTGCGGTTGCGGAAAAGTGCATGGATGTCCTTGAAGTTGAACATCTGATTGCCGACGATGATCGCCTTGCCGTGCGCCGCGGGCTCGAGGATGTTGTGCCCGCCGTGCGGGATGAGGCTGCCGCCGATGTAGATGACATCGCCCAGCCCATAGACGCGCCCGAGCTCGCCGACCGTATCGAGGATCACAATGTCCTCGCCGCCCTCTGCGCCCTTTTGGAGATTCTTGCGCGTATTGACGGTGAAGCCCGCCTTGCGGCAGAGGTGTTCGACCTCCATCGTGCGCAGCACCTCGCGCGGCGCAATGATGAGCCGCACATTTGGATCTTCGGCACGCACAGCGGTGAACGCCGCCAGCACGAGCTCCTCCTCGCCGCGGTGCGTCGAGCCCGCGATCATGATATGGCTCGCGCCTGTGAGCCCCAGTTCCTTGATGAGCGCCGCCCGTTCCTCGGGGCTGACGCTCGTATACGCCTGATCGAATTTCGTGTTGCCCGTCACCGTGACCAGCTCGCGCGGCGCACCGAGGCGCATGATGTAATCCGCATCGATGCTCGACTGCATGGCGAAGCATTTCACAGTCCCGATCATCTCACGCAGCATTCCCATCAGGTACTTGTACTGCTTCACACTGCGGTCACTGATGCGCCCGTTGACCATCATGACGGGTACGTCGAGCTGCTTTGCCTTCTTCAGGAAGTTCGGCCAGAGCTCCGTCTCCACGGGCAGGAATACGCGCGGACGGATGCGCCCCACGACGCGCGCAGCGAGGAAGGGCAGGTCGAGCGGGAAATAGATGATGGCGTCCGCGTCCTTGATGATGCGGTGCGCCATCTCATAGCCACCCGTTGTGACGACCGAGACGAGGATGGGGCTGTTCGGGAACGCCTTGCGAAATTCGCGTATGAGCGGGCTCGTCGCCACAATCTCACCGACGGATGCCGCATGCACCCAGATTGCATTTTTCCCTGTGACCTTCTCAATCGTCTCCTTCGGGTAGAAGCCAAAGCTCTGCTTAATGCGCTCGACAAAGCCGCGCTCCCGCGTGGCGCGCAGCATGAAGATCGGTATGATGATGGTGACGATGAGGATTGCCGCTAGATTGTAGAGAAATCTCATGCTCACTCTCCCCGAAACTGAATGTCATAGAGATGCTGATAGAGCCCGCCCTCTCGGAGCAGTTCCTCATGCGTCCCCTGCTCCACAATGCGCCCGTTGTCGATCACATAGATACGGTCGGCATGAAAGACCGTCGAGAGACGATGCGCAATGACAAAGCTCGTGCGACCGACCATGAGGTTATCAAGCGCCGCCTGTACGATCTTCTCACTCTCCGTGTCGAGCGCGGAGGTCGCTTCATCGAGGATGAGGATGCGCGGGTCTTTCAGAATCGCGCGTGCAATCGCTACGCGCTGACGCTGTCCGCCCGAGATGCTCACGCCGCGCTCTCCGAT
>NZ_CP016201.1:1384010-1390636 GCF_001683335.1 Selenomonas sp. oral taxon 126 | reverse complement strand
CTGCGTGTCGTAGCCGTGCTCGAGCTCCATGATGAAGTTGTGGGCGTTCGCCGCGCGTGCCGCCTGCTCGATCTCCTCATCCGTCGCGTCGAGCCGCCCGTAGCGGATGTTCTCACGGATTGTCGTCGAGAAGAGCATCGTCTCCTGCGGCACGAGACCGATCTGCCCGCGCAGGGATGCGAGCGTCACGTCGCGGATGTCGTGTCCGTCCACGGTGATTGTGCCGCTGTCCACCTCGTAGAAACGCGGAATGAGGTTTGCAATCGTCGACTTGCCCGCACCCGAGGGGCCGACAAAGGCAATCATCTCGCCCGGTGCCGCCTCGAGGCTCACGCCGTCGAGCGCAGGACGCCCCTCCTTGTAGGAGAATTTCACGTTATCGAAGCGCACGCGCCCCTCCACGGGCG
Source organism: Selenomonas sp. oral taxon 126 (assembly GCF_001683335.1). Taxonomy (GTDB): domain Bacteria; phylum Bacillota; class Negativicutes; order Selenomonadales; family Selenomonadaceae; genus Centipeda. The sequence goes on along the minus strand of NZ_CP016201.1, from coordinate 1,390,229 downwards.
GGAGCGGCTGCGCATTCGGGCGATCCGTAATGCTCTCCTCGAGATCGACAATCGAAAAAACGCGGTCGACCGCAGCCATTGCCTTTTGGAGGTTGCCGTAGATGCGCGAGAGGCGCTTGACAGGATTTGCGAGGTTGACGGCATAGGTGAGGAACGCAACGAACGCGCCCGCCGTGATATCGCCGTTGACGACCTCATAGCCGCCGAACCAGACGATGAAGGTGACGGCGATTGCCGCGAGGAATTCCACAGTCGGCGTCAGCATGCTCGTCTGCTGGACGTTCTTCATCACCGCCTCGAAATTGCGCTGATTGCTGTGCACGAAACGGTCGATCTCATAGTCCTCGCGCACAAAGGATTTCACGACGCGCGTCGCAGAGAAGCTCTCCTGAAGCAGCGCCGTGATCTCGGCAAGGCGCTGCTGAATGACCGTACTCGACTGCTTGATCTTGCGCCCGAAGATCTTCATCGCCTGCCCGACCATCGGAATGACGACGAGGGTCAGGAGAGAGAGCTTCCAGTCGAGATAGAACATGAGGGCAAGCGAACCGATGAGGATGCACCCCTCCGTCACCATGTCGATGAGGTTGTCCACGAGCGCAGACTGAATTGCGGCGACATCGTTTGTGACGTAGCTCATGATCTCGCCCGTCTGGTGGCGGTCATAGTACGCGAGCGGCATGCGCTGGAATTTGCGGAACATGACCTCGCGGACGTCGATGATGACCTTCTGCCCGATGTAGGAGACGAGGTAGGACTGCCCAAAATAAAAAATCCCGCGCAGGAAAAAGATGACGACGATGCCGATGCAGATGGCGTTCAGAAGCGCCATGTTCTTGTCGGCAAGCACGTCGTCGATCATGTCCTTGATGATCCACGGGACGTAGAGGTTCGCCGCTGAGGCGAGGATGATGCACACGATCGCGAGTCCGAATTTCTTCACGTACGGGCGCATATAGGCAAGCAGTCTTGTGTAATTCTTCATAGTTCTCCTACGCAAAGGATAAATAAGGGGAAGTCCTGTCAGCAGACGCTCAAAGCGCCCCTTCCACCGCGTACGCGGTCCCCCTCCCCCGCTCTGGCGGGGGAGGCTTTGCGTTACGGCATATTAGCTTCCCCCGCTAGAGCGGGGGAAGTGGCGAACGAAGTGAGCCGATAGGGGCGCTCAGAGCGCAGCTCCTTTCCGCACACTAATCAAATTCACGTTTCAGAAGTTCTCGCAAGTGCAAGAATCTTCTCCGCTACGCGACGTGCAGCGTGTGGTTCGCCGAGCAGGGCAACCGCGCGTGCAAGGCACTCCGTCACATAGTCGCGCGGCGCACCGTCCGCAATGATCTCCTCCATCGCCGCCGCAATGCGCTCAGGCTGCACCTCATCCTGCAAGAGTTCGGTCTCGAACGTCTCTCCGAGCAGGATGTTCGGCAGGGAGAAGCGCGGCACATCGACGAGCAGCCGCCCGACGAGATAGGAGAGCGCGGACATCCGATAGAGGACGACGGCGGGCAGCCCCATGATCGCCGCCTCCATAACGACCGTCCCCGATGCCGCAATCGCCGCACGCGCAATCCCCATGAGCGCGTAGCGCGCGTCATGGGTAAGCGTCACCTCCACGGAGGAGGCCGCAAGATGTCGCTGTATCTGCGCCACATCCACCCCGCCCGCCACGGGCAGGAAGAAACGACGCGCGCCATCCTGCGCCGCAAGAATCTCCGCCGCGCCAAGCATCGGCGGGAGCAGCCGCTCGATCTCCTCACGGCGGCTGCCCGGCATAAGGAGGATCGGCACATCGTCCGCACCGATGCCGAAGTGACGGCGCGCCGCCTCCTCTGTCATCTCCGCGTGCACTGTGTCGATGAGCGGATTGCCGACGAAGGAGATGTTCGCGCCCGCCGCCTCGTACGGCGGCAATTCGTGCGGGAAGATTGCAACGATCTCGTCCGCAACCCTGGCGCAGGACTTTGCACGTCCCTTGCGCCACGCCCACGCAGAGGGCGGAATATAAGAAAAAACGGGGATGCCCCGCTCTTTCGCCCGCGCCGCGAGCCGCCAATTAAAGTCCGGATAGTCGATGATGACGAGGACATCCGGCCGCTCCTCCTCCATGAGCCGCGTGAGGTCGTCGAGGAGGGCGAAGATGCGTCGGAGATTCAAGAGAACCGCCGAGATCCCCATGACGTTGTAGTCTGTATAGTTCTGACGGAGGACGACGCCCGCCGCCGCCATCTCCGCACCGCCAAACCCAATCAGGGAGACGGCGGGGTCGAGCGCACGCAGTTCACGCGCGAGCGCCGCCCCGTGGAGATCGCCCGAGGTCTCCCCCGCCGAAAGCATGATTTTCAAGTGGGCAGACCTCCCTATCTATGCTATGTGAAAGACATCAACATTCGCAAGAGGCGCCCCTATCGGCTTGCTACGCTCGCCACTTCCCCCGTCGCGACGGGGGAAGCTAGATTACCGTCTCCCAAAGCCTCCCCCGTCGAAACGGGGGAGGGGGACCGCGCAGCGGTGGAAGGGGCACCCATATTCCTTCTACTACATCGCAGCAATCGTAATGCCGTTTGCCTCGGCAAGCGCAACTGCGCGCTCCTTGTCAATGAAGAGAGTCCTGTCCGCCTCGATCACGAGTGCCGCCGCCTTTGCCGCGACCAGCGACTCGATCGTATCAAGTCCGACCGCAGGCACGTCAAAGCGGCTGTCCTGCTGCGGCTTTGCCGCCTTTGCAACAACCGCACCGCTACCCGCAAGCTGACCGCCGCGACGGATGCACGCATCCGTCCCCTCGATTGCCTCGAGCGCCATGACCGCACGATTCTTTACAACGGCGGTCTGCCCGACATCGAGACGACCGATCTCGCGCGCCATTTGGAGGCCATACTCCATATCCGCACGCTCGGCATCGCTCGGTGCGCGGCTCGTCAGCACACCAACCGAAGGCATCAGCGGACGGATGAGTGCCGTCTGATCGAGCGGGGTCACGCCGACCTTCATCAGAGCGCCGACGAACATCATCATGATTGTATCGTCATTCTGATTTGGCAGTTGCATGAGCATCCCGCGCAGCATCTCGTCGGGCTGGATCTGACCCGTAAAGAGCAGTTCCTTCGTCACCTTGCCAATCATCGTGACCTTCTTGATCTCTTCCTGCTGCAAATACGCAAGAATTGAGGCAATCGAGCCGATGCTGATCTCACGGTAGACCGACGCCGCATCCTTCAGCTCAGGATCGCAGTCCGGCAAGAGTGCAATCACGTGTACCTCGTAGCCGAGCGCACGCGCCGCACGCGCGCACGCGGCGGGCAGATGTCCAACACCCGCGAGCAGACCCAGTTTTTCCATTATTATCCCTCACTCATCCTCGTGACGTTCGCGACAGATTCCGCGCTCCGCATTGCGGAGGAAGCGCAGCAGATGGTCGATCTCCTCGCAGGAGTCCACCTCCTGCTCGATGACCGCAATCGCCTGCGTGAGGTTCAGCCCCGAACGGTAGAGAATCTTATATGCCTGTTTGATGCGGCGGCGCACGTCGATGGGAATGCCCGCACGCGAAATGCCGACGCTGTTCAGACCTACGGCGCGCGCGGGATGCCCGTCCACCATCGTGAACGGCACGACATCCTGCACGAGCTTCGACGTACCGCCGATCATCGCGTTGCGCCCGATCTTCACAAACTGATGGACGCCTGCCATGCCGCCGATCACAACGCCGTCCTCGACAATGGCGTGCCCCGCGAGCATAGCCGCGTTGCTCATGATGATGCGGTTGCCGAGTATGCAGTTATGCGCGATATGTGTATATGCCATGAGCAGGCAATCGTCGCCGATGCGCGTCTCCTCGCCCTCGCCCGTCGCGCGGTGCACGGTCGCGCACTCGCGGATCGTCGTGCGGTCACCGATGAACGTATAGCTCTTCTCGCCCTTGAACTTCAGATCCTGCGGCACCTCACCGATGGATGCGCCCTGGAATATATGGCAGTCACGGCCGATCTGTGTCCACTCCTTGATCACAACGTGCGGGCCGATCTTCGTCCCCTCGCCAATCTGGACATGATCCGAGATGACCGCATAGGGCCCGATCTCCACGTTCCGTCCAATGCGCGCTGTCGGCGCAACGACGGCAGTCTCATGGATATATGCAAGAACCTTGCTGCTGCCTGTCATCTATTTCAACTCCTTCAGCCCCAAATGACTTTAGGGCAGACATTTTCCACTCTCTCTTATCATCCGGCAGGAAGGCTGTAGATTCACCTCGGAAAATCATCCGCATTCGCCGAATAATCCCTTTTATCGGTGGATTATGTCCGGTTTTCCTGCATTTATAGCTCAGTTTTTAGAGCTCATCCCCGTTTTTCAGTGCAAATTTGAAATCTGCCGAGGCAACGAGCTCATTCGCGACATAGGCATCCGCGTGCAGCACACCGAAGACACCGCGCACGCGCACGAGCTCCGCCTTCGTCACGACGACATCGCCGGGCACAACGGGGCGCTTGAACTTCACATTCTCCATCCCGCCGAAAAGCGCAATCTTACCGCGATGTTCCTCGGGGTAAAGCATGGTGACGCCGCCCACCTGCGCCATCCCCTCGAGGAGAAGGACGCCGGGCATGATCGGATGCCCCGGGAAATGCCCGAGGAAGAACGGCTCGTTCATCGTCACACACTTGATCCCCGTCGCCGATTTGAACGGCACCAAGTCCGTGATCCGATCCACGAGCAACATCGGCGGGCGATGCGGCAGAATCTGCTGAATTTCATTGATGTCCAAAGTCATGCTATTCCCTCTCCTCTGCAATCTGTTTCGCCAGCGCCGTATTGAGTGCGTGCCCCGACGCAACCGCTATGATATGACCGCGAATCATGCCCGCCAGACGCAGATCCCCAAGCACATCGAGAATCTTGTGCCGCACGAGCTCGTTCGGGAAGTTCAGCGGATTCATCCACCCCTCATCGTTGTAGACAATCACCGTCTCGAGCGAGCCGCCGAGTCCGAGGCCGTTCGCCTGCAGCGCCGCGACCTCCTTCTCATAGGCAATCGTCCGCGCAGGTGCGATCTCCTTCTCATACACCTCGGGCGTAACCTCGAGATCGTAATACTGTACGCCGATCAGCGGGTGATCGTTCAGCGACGTGAACGAGACGCGCAGCCCGTCGTAGGGCAGCGCCATGATGAAGTGACTGCCGTCATCCACGCGATAGATGCGGTCAATCACCGTCACCCGCCGCTCTGCATCCTGCTCCACCGTGCCCGCCTCCGCAATCAGGCGGAAGAAGGTGCGTGCACTGCCATCCACCACGGGCGGCTCCTCCGCATCGAGCAGAACGAGGCAGTTATCCACGCCGTGCACGTGCAGGGCGCTCATCAGATGCTCGATCGTAAAGAATTTCAGCGTCCCCGCGCCGATCGTCGTTGCGCGTAGCGTCGCCGTCACATGCGCCGCCGTTGCAGGAACGGGCACAGCCTCGGGCAGGTCGGAGCGCGCGAACACAATCCCCGTCCCCGGCGCTGCGGGAGCGAGTTCCATATGTACCGGCTTGCCCGAGTGCAGCCCGATTCCATCGTAGACCACACGCGCAGCCAGCGTTCTCTCTTTTTGCAAGTCATATCCTCCCAGGACACTGACACAGTCTAATCCATTTACATGATACTAAAATTTTTTCGAACTTGCAAGGGATTTGACAGATTGTCTTCCTTCTGCTATGATAATGGCAAGCGCATATGCTCTCGGAAGCACTGATAAATTCAGCACGGACATCTTGGCACATCTTTTTCCTCCTGTCTTTGTCAACAAATCCTCCACATAGCTCTTGCTATGCGTCCGGTTTGTTTCCTTGACAGGATAAAAAATCTGCACCAATCTGACCGACTTCATTTTATCAGCGATTCCTCCCATTATCGGGGATGTAATGGTCTCGACGGGGATGGGTAGTATGTGGACAGCGAGCCGGGGGGTCATCAACCCGTTAGTAAGGTGAAACTTTTATTTAAACATAAAAGCAAACGAAGACTACGCTCTGGCGGCTTAAGCCAGCCCCTTTCCATCTGCCTCCCGCACGGAGGGATACAGGGGTCAACTGCGGGATACCTGAGAGCCATCGCACGATAACTCTCACGGGAACCTCATCGTGATCGGCGCATCGTACCCTGTCTGCGGGGGACGGGGTGCCTAAAACAAAACACAGACTGCGCTCGGAGAAATCCATGTAGTATTATCTTCGGACAGG